>JAZQNT010000372.1:0-7977 GCA_045627505.1 Nocardioides sp. | reverse complement strand
GCCTCCGACTTAATACGGTCTAGGTGTTTTGGTGGTTTCTGTTGCCGTGATGACATCGGCAAACGAGCAAATCGAACAAGCAATTGACGATTTGATGGCTAACAGTTGCTTGACAAACCGTCGAGTAGCTTCGCGTGTTGCCGAGTGGGGGATTCCTGACTCTGTCAGTTCCGAACCTCTGTTCACAAACCTTGTTTCGGTTGTATCCAGGGAATATGGAAATTGTACGGTTTCATTTTTAGAAGGGATGACCAACGAGGTCAAACGGGAGGTCTTCGTCGGTGCCTTAGCTAAATGTGGTCAGGAGGTTTACAAAAATGCTGTTCGGGAAAGCGTCCGGCCGGGGACGAGACTTGGAGGGCCGAGTTCTCGCGGCGCCGACGCGGGTCGTCGGCGCGGGCTGGACGACGCAGCCACGACAACGCAGCCACGACGAGCAGCCACTGAACCATCCTCTCGGTCGACCTCTCCCGGTCGACCGGGACAGCAGACCGGGACAGCAGACCGGGGAGGAGAACCCATGGCGTGGGCCGAACCCGAGCGACTGAGGAGCTCCGCGGCCACGTGGTACGCCGGGTTCCGTGAGTCCTTGGGACGCCCGCTCACCGCGTACTACATGTTGCTGGGTGCCTCCACCCTGCTGCTGGTGATCGGCCTGATCATGGTCACCAGCGCCTCGAGCGTGTATGCGTACCGGTGGGAGGGCGACTCCTACGCCATCGTGAAACGTCAGCTGATGTGGGTGGGGCTCGCCCTGCCCGTCGCCTGGGGCGCCTCGCGGATGCCGCTGAAGTGGATCCGGGTGTTCTCGTGGTTGGCGTTGGTCGGGTCCTTGGTGCTGCTCGTCCTGGTGCAGGTGCCGGGCCTCGGCGTCGAGGTGAACGGAAACCGCAACTGGCTGGCGCTGGGGCCGATCCGGATCCAGCCGTCGGAGGTCGCCAAGCTGTCGATCGTCCTCTGGGCCGCCTCCGTCTACTCGCGCAAGGAGCGCAAGCTCGACCAGATGCAGCACCTGCTGCTGCCGGTCGTCCCGGTCGTGGCCGTCATGACCGGTCTGGTGCTGGTGGGACGTGACCTCGGCACCGCGATGGTCTTCTTCGCGGTGCTGATGGCGGTGCTGTGGGTGGTCGGGTTCCCGTGGCGCTGGTTCGCGATGGCCGGGGTGGGCGTGGGTGCCCTGGCGCTGGTGCTGGCCTGGACCTCGCCCGAGCGCATGCAGCGGCTGACCAACTTCGTCGACCCGATGAAGGACTACCACGACACCGGCTGGCAGCCGGCCCACGGTCTCTACGCCCTGGCCACCGGACGGTGGTTCGGGCAGGGGATCGGGGACTCGACCCAGAAGTGGGGCGACCTGCCGGAGGCGCACACCGACTTCATCTTCGCGGTCCTGGGGGAGGAGCTGGGCCTCGTCGGCACCCTGCTGGTGGTGGGACTCTTCCTGGTGATCGCCTTTGCCGCGATCCGGGTGGCCGCGCACACGCACGAGCCCTTCATCCGCTACGCCTCGTTCGGCATCGTGGCCTGGCTGGTGGGGCAGATGATCATCAACGTCGGCATGGTGCTGGCGTTGCTCCCGGTGATCGGCATTCCGCTGCCCTTGGTCTCCTACGGAGGGTCGGCCCTCGTGCCCTCGCTCGTCGCCCTCGGCCTGCTGGTCGGGTTCGCCCGTCGGGAGCCGGAGGCGGCGGCCGCACTGGCCGCGCGCCGCCCGCGCTCGACCGGCGTCTCGGCCCGCTCCTCCTCGTCCAACTTCGACTCCTAGTCTGGAAGCGTGATGCACGTCCTTCTCGCCGGCGGCGGTACCGCCGGACACACCTCGCCCCTGCTCGCCACCGCCGACGCCCTGGAGCGCCTGGCGCCCGGCACCACGATCACCTGCCTGGGGACCCAGACCGGTCTCGAGGCCCGGCTGGTCCCGGCCGCGGGCTACCCGCTGGAGTTCGTCCCGCGCGTCCCGCTGCCGCGCAAGCCGGGGATGGAGCTGCTCCGCACCCCCGGACGTCTGCTCGCTGCCCGCCGTGCCGCCCTCGAGGTGGTGGACCGGGTGAAGCCCGACGTCGTGGTCGGTTTCGGTGGCTACGTCTCCGTCCCTGCCTACCTGGCCGCCCGCGCCCGGGGCATCCCGGTGGTGGTGCACGAGGGCAACGCGCTGCCGGGCGTGGCGAACAAGTTGGGTGCGCGCTTCACCACGCACGTCGCGACCTCGTTCCCCGCCACCCCGATCAAGCACGCCACCTACACGGGGCTGCCGATCCGGCGGATGATCTCGACGATGGACCGGGCCGCGCTGCGCGCCGAGGCGATCGCCGAGTTCGACCTCGAGCAGGGCCGCACCACCCTGCTCGTGACCGGAGGCTCCCAGGGAGCAGCCCGGATCAACGCCGCCGTCTCGGGCGCCGCGCAGGCCCTGGCCGACGCCGGGATCCAGGTCCTGCACGTGGTGGGACCCAAGCAGGAGCTGCCCGAGCCGGTCACCGGGGTCACCTACCGGGTGCTCAACTACGTCGACCGGATGGACCTGGCCTACGCGGCCGCCGACGCGGTCCTGTGCCGCTCCGGCTCCAACACGGTCACCGAGGTCTCCGGCGTGGGGCTGCCCGCGGTCTACGTCCCGCTCCCGTTCGGCAACGGGGAGCAGGCGCTGAACGCCAAGCCGGTCATCGACGCCGGTGGCGGCCTGCTGGTCGCCGACGGTGACCTCACCCCGGACTGGGTGCGCGAGCACCTCGTCCCCCTGCTCAGCGACGCCGACCGGCTGGTCGAGATGGGGCGCAACGCCTCCGACGTCATCCCGCTCGACGCGGACGAGAAGCTCGCCCGCATGGTCATCGAGGCCGCCCGGTCCCAGGAGGCTGCACAGTGAAGGTTCCCGTCCCCAGCACCATCCCCGCGGCCACCGAGCTCGGCCGCGTGCACTTCGTGGGCATCGGTGGCGCAGGTCTCTCGGCCATCGCACGGATCATGCTGGAGCGCGGGGTCACGGTCTCCGGCTCCGACGGCCAGGACTCCCCGACACTGGACGCCCTGCGCGAGCTCGGGGCCACCGTGCACGTGGGGCACGCTGCTGAGCACGTCGAAGGTGCCGACACCGTCGTGGTGTCCACCGCGGTGCGCGAGGAGAACCCCGAGGTGGTCGCGGCCGTGCAGGCCGGCCTGCGTCTGTGGCCGCGCTCCGCGGGTCTGGCCTCGGTGATGGCGGGCAAGCGCACCGTCGCCGTCGCCGGCACCCACGGCAAGACCACCACCACCTCCCTGCTCACCTCGGCCCTGATCGCCGCGGGCGCCGACCCGACGTACGCGGTGGGTGGAGACTTCGCCGCCACCGGGACCAACGCGCACGACGGCACCGGTGACGTCTTCGTCGCCGAGGCGGACGAGTCCGACGGCGCCTTCCTCGTCTACAGCCCGTTCGGCGCGGTGGTCACCAACGTGGAGGCCGACCACCTCGACCACTTCGGTACCGAGGAGGCCTACCGGGCGGCCTTCACCGCCTTCCTGGACCGGATCGACCCGGCCGGGTTCCTGGTCACCGTGGTCGACGACCCGGGCGCCGCAGAGCTCGCCGACGCGGCCGAGGCCAAGGGGCTGACCGTGGTGCGGGTGGGGGAGTCCGACGGCGCCGACCTGCGCCTGGTCGACCTGACGTTCGAGGGCAACCGTTCCCGGGCCACCGTGCTGGACGCCACTGGTGCCGAGCTGGGCACGCTCGCGCTCCAGATCCCGGGCCGGCACTACCTGCTGGACGCCGTGGCCGCGCTCGCCGCCGGTCTGCGGTTGGGACACGACTTCGACGCGCTGGTCCAGGGCCTGGGCGGCTTCACCGGCACCCGGCGCCGGATGGAGCGCAAGGGCGAGGCGGCCGGCGTGCGCGTCTACGACTCCTACGCCCACCACCCCGTGGAGATCAGGGGCGACCTGCAGGCCGCCCGCGCACTCGCGGGGGAGGGACGGGTGGTCGTCGCCTTCCAGCCGCACCTGGTCTCGCGGACCCGGATCTTCGGTGAGCAGATGGGCGTTGAGCTGGCTGCCGCCGACGAGGTGGTCGTGCTCGACGTGTACCTCGCCCGCGAGGACGCCGACCCGGCCGTGACCGGTGCCCTGGTCGCCGAGGCCTGCCCCCTGCCTGCGGAGGCGGTGGCCTTCGAGGCCGACTTCGACGCCGTCCCCGCCGAGCTGGTCCGTCGAGCGCGTCCCGGCGACCTGGTGTTGACCCTGGGCGCGGGAACCGTCACCCAGCTCGGGCCGCGGGTCCTCGAACTGCTCGCGCAGCAGCCCGAGGGCTGAGCCGTGCCGTCCACCGACGCAGGCTCGGCGACGCCGGAGCACACCGGCGCCACCGGCCGCAGCGCCCGCGAGGAGGAGCGGATGCGTCGCCGCTTCGCGCGGCGGCAGTGGGCCAGGCGCTGGGGCGTGTGGCGCCCGCTCCTGGTCGCGTTGGTGGTGCTGCTCGCCCTGGGCGGGTTGGGATGGACGGTGTGGTTCTCCTCGGCGCTGGGCGTCGACGAGGTCCGGGTGGACGGGGTCGAGTACCTCGACGAGCAGCAGGTGCTCGACGTTGCCGGGATCAAGGAGGGGCACCCGCTGGTCCGGGTGGACACGGTGGCGGTGCGCCGACGGGTGGAGGCGCTGGCGCCGGTCGCGGAGGCGGAGGTGAGCCGGCGGTTCCCCGGCACGGTCCACATCCACGTCACCGAGCGCCGCGCGGTGGCCGTCTCCCTGATCGGCGGCCGCTGGTCGGGCATCGACGCCGAGGGCGTCGTGTTCCGGCAGTACCCGAAGTTCCCCCGTGGCCTGCCGCGGGTCAAGGTGGTGGGTGACGTGGACCGCGAGGTGCTCCAGGAGGCGGCCGCGGTGGTCAACTCCCTGCCGGTCAGGGTGGCGTCGACCGTCAGCCGCGTGGACGTCGAGACCATCGACCACATCACCCTCGTCCTCAAGGGCGGCAGGCAGGTGCTCTGGGGGAGCAGTGACGACTCGGCGCAGAAGGCCAAGGTCCTGGTGGCCCTGGTCGCGGCGAGCGAGGACCGCTACTTCGACGTCAGCGTGCCCGGGCAGCCGGTGACCTCACCGCGCCCCCCGCGCTGAGTGCCGCTCCCCGCGCGCTGGGTGCAGGACGAACCCTGAGGGCACGCAACTCCTGGCACGAACTCCGCGCGCCGGGAGATCGAACCGCAGGAAGCGCAAGGGGGCCCGGATGCTGCGCCCTCCCGCTGGCGAACACGGGCCTCGTAGCAGGTATTTTTTTGCTCGATCTCGCAACACGCCGTGTCGGTCGCGTCCCGGGGAGTGATTCCTGCCTAGTGTCGCAGTCAACGCGAGGTTGACATAACTATAACCCTCAGGTTCACGGTTAGAGTTTTTGAACCAGAGAGTTGTAGAGAGTTCCGATCGCGGTCCGGGCGCAAGGCGCGCCGGGCCGGGTGGGGAAGTGGCCGTCGGCCCCGCACTCCCACCGACAGTCCCAGAGCCGGTTCACCCACCGGACGTACGCAGGAAGGCGCGTAGACGTGGCAGCAGCCCAGAACTACCTGGCGATCATCAAGGTCGTGGGCATCGGTGGAGGTGGCGTCAATGCCGTCAACCGCATGATTGAGGTCGGCCTCAAGGGCGTCGAGTTCATCGCGATCAACACCGATGCGCAGGCCCTCCTCATGTCCGACGCCGATGTCAAGCTCGACATCGGCCGCGAGTTGACCCGCGGCCTCGGCGCCGGCGCCAACCCCGAGGTGGGTGCCCAGGCAGGGGAGGACCACTCCGACGAGATCGAGGAGGTGCTCAAGGGCGCCGACATGGTCTTCGACACCGCGGGTGAGGGTGGTGGCACCGGTACCGGTGGCGCCCCCGTCGTCGCCCGGATCGCCCGTTCGCTGGGTGCGCTGACCATCGGTGTCGTGACCCGTCCGTTCGCCTTCGAGGGTCGCCGCCGCGCCACCTCCGCGGAGGACGGCATCTCCAAGCTTCGCGAGGAGGTCGACACCCTCATCGTGATCCCGAACGACCGCCTGCTGTCGATCAGCGACCGCAGCGTCTCGGTCCTCGACGCCTTCAAGCAGGCCGACCAGGTGCTGTTGCAGGGTGTCTCCGGCATCACCGACCTGATCACCACCCCGGGCCTGATCAACCTCGACTTCGCCGACGTCAAGTCGGTCATGTCCAACGCCGGCTCCGCCCTCATGGGCATCGGCTCGGCCCGGGGCGAGGACCGCGCCGTCGCCGCGGCCGAGGTGGCCGTGTCCTCCCCGCTGCTCGAGGCCTCCATCGAGGGCGCGCACGGCGTGCTGCTCTCGATCGCGGGTGGTTCCGACCTCGGTCTCTTCGAGATCAACGAGGCCGCCGCCCTGGTCGCCGACGCGGTGCACGAGGACGCGAACATCATCTTCGGTGCCACGATCGACGACGCACTGGGCGACGAGGTCCGTGTGACCGTCATCGCCGCGGGCTTCGACGGTGGCATGCCGAAGCGCCGCGAGGGCAACGCACCGCTGGGTCGCTCGACCCAGTCGCAGTCCGAGAACCGCGCCGCCGCCCAGCAGGCCAGCGCCCCCGTCCCGGTGCCGGCTGCTGCGGCGCCTGCGGTCGCGGAGGCCAGCCAGCCCCGTCCGGCCACCCCGCCGGTGGCGCCCCCGGCCCCGGCCGAGCGGCCCAGGGTCCAGCGCAAGGTCGAGTTCGACGATGACGACCTGGATGTCCCCGATTTCCTCAAGTGAGGCGACGAACGTCCTCCTGCACCGTGACCGTGTGAGCGGTGAGGTGCAGGTGGAGGTCGCCTTCACCGGGAACGGGATCGACCTGGCCGAGCGGCCGGACGACCCCCGGGCGACCGAGGCCGCCGTCACCCGCCTCGCCGACGTCCTGTCCGTGCCCGTGGTGCGCATGCGCCAGGTGCACGGTGTGGACGTGCACCAGGTGGTCCGTGGCGCCGACGGCTCCTTCGGTCCCGTCCCCGAGGCGGACGCGCTGGTCACCGTCGAGCGGGGCGTGGCCCTGATGGCCCGCAGCGCAGACTGCGTCCCGGTCGTGCTGGCTGACGCCACCACCGGCGTCGTTGGTGCGGTGCACGCCGGTCGCGTCGGCTTCGACCTCGGTGTGGTGGGCCGCTGCGTGCAGCTGATGCGGGACCTGGGTGCAGGTCGGCTCCGGGCGTGGGTCGGACCTGCCGCGTGCGGATCCTGCTACGAGGTCCCGGCCGAGATGCGTGACGACGTGGCTTCGCGCCACCCCGCCGCTGCCTCGACCACCTCGTGGGGAACCCCGGCCCTCGACGTCCCCGCGGGAGTGGTCGCCGAGCTGCGTGCCCTCGACGTCGAGGTCACCGAGCTGGGGCCGTGCACCATCGAGGACGAGCGCACCTTCTCGCACCGTCGCGAACAGGGCAGGGCCGGCCGCTCCGGAGCACTCGTGTGGGTGGCCGCATGAACGCGCCCGACCCGGGCCGGGTCGAGGAGCTGCGCGCGCGGCTCGCGGAGACGGAGCACCGGATCGCGGACGCCCTCGAGGCGGCCGGACGCACCGACGACGTCGAGCTGGTCGTCGTCACCAAGTACTTCCCAGCCTCGGACGTGCGGATCCTGGCGGATCTGGGCATCACCGACGTGGGCGAGAACCGTCACCAGGACATGGACGGAATTTCTGCAGAGCAAAGAAGATACATTTGAGCACTTTGTGGCTCTTATAAAGAGAACTCAACGGAAGCTGGGACAACAACTGGTCTCCATGTAAAAGATGGAAAACTTTCTATTGATGATATTGATGAAAGTGTTTTTGAATCACATCTTTATACTCATGATCAATCTGCACCTGATTTAATTATAAGAACTAGTGGAGAACAAAGATTAAGTAATTTCTTATTATGGCAAAATTCTTATGCTGAATTCTATTTTCCAAAAGTTCATTTTCCGGCTTTTGATGAAGATGAATTTGATAAAGCTATTATAGAATATACAAAAAGAGATCGAAGATTTGGTGGCATTGATT
>JAZQNT010000371.1:0-4060 GCA_045627505.1 Nocardioides sp. | reverse complement strand
CGCTTGAGGTTCTTCCAGAACCAGAGCGGCGGGTTCTTCAGGCTCTCGGGGTACCAGGTGAGCCCGTGGAACGGCGGCAGCTTCTTGCCGTCGGTGAGGACGGTGAACCCCGAGCCCTCGAAGAAACGGCGCAGCCCCACGACGTGCTCGCGCTCGTTGGCGCTGCCGAACCACGTCTGCACGCCACGCTCGGCCAGGTGCGGCTCGAGGAACTCGAGCATCCGACGTCCCAGGCCCTGACCGCGGTACTCGGGCAGCACGGCGATCCGGTCGAGCTCGCTCACCTTGCCCGCCACCTTGATGAGCTCGGCCGGGCGGGCCTCCGGTGGGAGCACGCCCAGGCCCGAGGTGAGGTGCGGCTCGACGCTCATCGCGGCGGCGACCAGACGACCGTCGGCGTCGCGCACCTGCGCCAGCAGGGTGCGGTACATCAGGTCGAGCATCGGAGTCGGGACCGCGATGCGGGAGTCTCCGGGGAAGACCTGCTCGAAGAGCTCCTGGGCGTCCTGACGCGACTCAGCGGTTTCGGCGAGCGAGATCTCCATGAAACCGAAACTACCGCGGAGGGAGCCGCTCCCCCGAGCCGACGACGCTGCTCCCCCGAGCCGACTACGGCCGACCACGAAGATGTCGGGGGTCACCGGCACGATGGGGCCCATGACCACCGCTTCCCTGCTGATGTTGCTGCTCGGCCTCGCCCTCGGCCTGGTGCTGGGCGGCGTGATCGGATGGTTGGCCCAGCGCGGCCGGGCTCCCGAGGAGGCGGCGGTCGAGGCGATGGAGGCCCGCGCGGCTGACCAGGCCGTGGTCAAGGACGGCCTCGACCGGCTGGCCGCCCGCCTGCGCGACCTCGAGCAGGAGGGCGCCCAGTGGCAGGGCGAGTTCAACGCCCAGGTGCGCGCGATCATGCACAGCACCGACTCGCTGCGCCGCGAGACCGCCTCGCTGTCCACCGCACTGCGCAAGCCGCAGGTCCGGGGCGCGTGGGGCGAGATGCACCTGCGCCGTGCCGTGGAGCTGGCCGGGCTGGTGGACCGGTGCGACTTCACCGAGCAGGTGCGCCTGGACGACGGCGTGATCCGTCCCGACCTGGTGGTGAACCTGGCCGGCGGACGGCAGGTGGTGGTCGACGCCAAGGTGCCCCTGGACGCCTTCATGGACGCCACGGACAGCGACGACGACGAGCTGCGGGCGCACCACCTCACCCGGCACGCGCGCCAGGTGCGCAACCACGTCTCCCAGCTCAGCGAGAAGGCCTACTGGCGCTCGCTGCCCGAGACGCCGGACTTCGTGGTCATGTTCGTCCCTGCCGAGGCGTTCCTGTCGGTGGCGCTGGACACCCAGCGCGACCTGCTGGAGTACGCCGCCGAGCGCAACGTCGTGCTCGCCACCCCCACCACCCTGATCGCGCTGCTGCGCACCGTCGCGCACGGCTGGCGGCACGAGACGCTCGCCGCCCAGGTCGCGGAGGTGCAGCAGCTGGGCCAGGAGCTGCACCAGCGTCTGGCCACCATGGGTGAACACTTCTCCAAGGTCGGACGCGGCTTGGCCGCCGCGGTGCAGGCCTACAACCAGACCCTGGGGTCGTTGGAGGGACGAGTGCTGGTGACCGCGCGCCGGTTCAGCGACCTGGGCGTGGTGGAGCACCCGTTGGGCCAGACCAGCCAGGTCGAGCGCAGCCCACGCGAGCTCACCGCCCCCGAGTTCTCCCTGCTGCCGGACACGTCCCCCGGGCTCGGCAGTGGGCTCGGCAGTGGGTTCGGCACCTCTCTGGACCAGGACGATCTGGAACGCGAAGCGGCGCGCCGCCGAGAAGGCGCCTGACCAGCCGTCGTAGTTTGGCCCCGTGACCCAGGCCCCGGCACCGTGGATCCACGGCACCGAGCCCGTGCGCCCGCTGTGGGCGCTCGGGGCCGCCCTCACGCTCACCGCCGTGGGCATCGACCAGATCTTCGGCGGTCAGCTGTCGCTGTTCTTCGACGTCTGCTTCATCGCGATCTGCGCCCTCCTGGCCTGGCGGGTGCAGCACGGGGGGTTCTACGCCGCCGCCTGGATGCCCCCGGGGCTGCTCTTCGGCACGGTGCTCTTCCTGGCCATGACTTCCCCGGCGACGGTCGCGGACGAGGGCGACGGCACCATCCAGGCACTCATCAGCGGGCTGGCCCACCACTCCGTCGGCCTCGCCGGCGGGTTCGCCGTCGCGGTCGCGGTGCTCCAGTGGCGAGGGCGCAACGAGCGCGCCGGCGTCGACGGCTGAGAGGCCTGGACTCAGGACTCGAAGCAGCTCAGCCTTCAAAACGTGAGGGGTCGCCGGCGCCCACGCGCAGGACCTCGGGATACCCCTCGGTGAAGTCCACGACCGTGGTGGGCAGCGCATCGACGTCGCCGCACTCCACGACCACGTCGACGTCGTGGTCGAGCTCCTCCTTGACCTCCCACCCGCTGGTGCGGGCCTGGTCCTCACCGGGCAGCATCAGCGTGCTGCTGAGCAGCGGCTCCCCCAACGCGTCGAGCAGGGCGGTGACGAAGGGGTGCTGCGGAATGCGCACCCCCACGGTCTTCTTCTTGGGGTGCATGAGGCGCTTGGGCACCTCCGCGGTCGCCGGGAGGATGAAGGTGTAGGGCCCCGGGGTGGCGGCCTTGACCGCGCGGAACGCGGCGTTGTTCAGCTGCACCAGCTGCCCCAGCTGGGCGAAGTCGGAGCAGAGAAGCGTGAAGTGGTGGCGCTCGTCGAGGTTGCGGAGCTTCAGGATGCGCTCCTTGCCCTCGCGGTTCCCCAGCTGGCACCCCAGGGCGTAGCCGGAATCGGTGGGAAAGGCCACCAGGGCGTCCTGCTTGAGCAGGTCCACCACCTGGTTGACCAGACGCGACTGCGGGTTCTCGGGGTGGATGTCGAGGTAACGGGCCATGGCGGGTCCTCCAGTGGGTGGCGAGCGAGCGGGCGGAAGCCGCCGGTCGCCCCGCAGGACGAACGTCGGCGGGTGATCAGTCCTGCTGAGCTGCAGCCTGGGCAGCAGCGGCGCGCTCCTGCGCGGCCTTCTCGGCGGCCCGGATGTCCTTGCGGAGCTCCGGCGGGAGGGCGAAGATCAGCGACTCCTCGGCCGAGTGCACCGCGCGGGCGTCGGGGAAGCCGCGCTCGGACAGGAACGCCAGAACCCCCTGGACCAGCTCCTCGGGCACGCTGGCTCCGGAGGTGACCGAGACGGTCTCCACGCCCTCGAGCCAGGCCTCGTCGATCTCGTGGGCGTAGTCGACCAGGTGCGCCGCCTTGGCGCCGGTCTCCAGGGCCACCTCGACCAGTCGGACCGAGTTGGAGGAGTTGCGCGAGCCCACCACGATCACCAGGTCAGCGCTCGGCGAGATCTCCTTCACCGCAATCTGACGGTTCTGGGTGGCGTAGCAGATGTCGTCACTCGGCGGGTCGAGGAGCAGCGGGAACTTCTCCCGGATCGCGGCGACGGTGGCCAGGGTCTCGTCCACGCTGAGCGTGGTCTGCGACAGCCAGGCCACGCGCGCGGGGTCGCGTACCTCCACGTTCGCGACGTCATCGGGGGACTCGACGAGCTGGATGTGCTCGGGGGCCTCCCCGGCGGTGCCCTCGACCTCTTCGTGGCCGGCATGGCCGATCAGCAGGATGTCGTAGTCCTCGGCGGCGAAGCGCCTGGCCTCGTGGTGGACCTTCGTCACCAGCGGGCAGGTCGCGTCGATCGTCTTGAGGTTGCGCTCGGCGGCCTCCACGTGGACGGCCGGGGAGACGCCGTGGGCAGAGAAGACGACGGTCGAACCCTCGGGAACGACGTCCAACTCGTCAACGAAGATGGCGCCGCGCTCCTGCAGGGTGGCGACGACGTGCTTGTTGTGCACGATCTCCTTGCGGACGTACACCGGGGCCCCGTACAGGTCGAGCGCCTTCTCGACCGTGATCACCGCGCGGTCAACGCCGGCGCAGTAGCCGCGCGGCGCGGCGAGCAGCACGGCCTTCTCGGCCTCAGCCGGCGAGAGGACGGACGGGGTGCCCAGATCGGTCGTCATGCCCCAAGTCTATGGGTCTCCCGGCTGG
>JAZQNT010000370.1:0-2652 GCA_045627505.1 Nocardioides sp. | reverse complement strand
CGGACGCATGGAAAAAGGCGGCCCATAAAGGGATGGCTACGCGCCTTTTCCATGCGGGCGGAGCTGTGGATGTTGTGCAGGATGAGAATGAACTGCAAATTTCGTTTTCCTCAGAGGCATTCCATCAGGCGGTGCGTGATATTCAAGAATATATTAGCGCGCTTCGGCGGTGGCGGTGTGATGGGCATCACCCCTAGGGTCACCGGGCATGGACTCCGCACTGGCCACCCTCGGCCTGCCCGTCGCGCTCGGCATCATCATGTTCGGCCTCGGCCTCGAGCTCACGCCGACTGACTTCCGGCGGGTCGCCACGAACCCGAAGGCGGCAGGGATCGCGCTGGTGTGCCAGCTGCTGCTGCTCCCCGCGGTCTGCTTCGGCCTGGTGATCGCCTTCGACCTGCCGCCGCTGCTGGGCATCGGGATGATGCTGCTGGCCGCCTCCCCCGGCGGCACCACGGCGGCCCTGTTCAGCCACCTGTTCCGTGGAGACGTGGCGCTCAACATCTCGCTCACCGCGGTCAACTCGCTGGTCGCGGTGTTCACGCTCCCCCTGGTCACCGGGATCGCGATCGCGCACTACGACCGCAGCGACGACGTGACGATGCCGCTCGGCGAGGTGGTGCAGGTGTTCGCCCTGATCCTGCTCCCGGTGGCCGTCGGCATGCTGGTCCGGGCCCGGCGCACCGCCTTCGCCGACCGGATGGACCGTCCGGTGCGGATCGCCTCGGCGGTGATCCTGGTGGTGATGATCCTCGGCGTGGTGCTGGCCGAGCGTGACAACGTCGCGGAGTACCTGCAGGACATCGGCGTGGTGGCCGCCCTCTTCTGCGCGGCCAGCCTGGTGCTCGGCTACGCGGTGCCCAAGCTGTTCGGCGTCCCCGGGCCGCAGGCCATCGCCTCGTCCATGGAGATCGGGGTGCACAACTCCACGTTGGCCATCTACGTGGCGGTCGAGGTGCTCGACGACGTCCAGATCTCGGTGCCGGCGGCCGTGTACTCGATCATCATGTTCGTCTTCGCCTCCGTGTGGGGCTCGTGGGTCTCCCGTCGGGAGCAGCCCCGGATCCCGGCAGCACCCCAGGAGTCGCTCGTCCGCTGACGACCGCGGGCTCGGTCCGCCCGGAACGCAGGACGCGCAGGGCCCCTGACGGGTACCTGCGCGTCCGGTGCGTGCGAAGCAAGCGGCGACTCAGCCAGCCAGTTCCTGCGCGATGACCGGCGCGATCTCGCGCAGCGCACGGCCGCGGTGCGAGATGTAGTCCTTCTCCATCGGGGTCAGCTCGGCCGAGGTCAGCCCGGCCCGGGTGTGCTCGGTGGGCACGAAGACCACGTCGTAGCCGAACCCGCCGCTGCCGCGCATCTCCCGGATGATCCGACCCGACATCCGGCCCTCCACCACGCGCTCGCGCCCGTCCGGCATCACGAAGGCGATCACACAGGTGAAGTGCGCCCCGCGTCGGGCGTCGGGGACGTCGTGCATCTGGTCGAGGAGCAGCTGGTTGTTCGCCGTGTCGTTCTTCATCCGACCGGCCCAGCGCGCCGACAGCACCCCGGGCATCCCGTTGAGCTCGTCGACGCACAGCCCGGAGTCGTCCGCGATGGACGGCAGGCCGGTGGCAGCGACCGCCGCGCGAGCCTTCAGCAGGGCGTTGCCCTCGAAGGTGGGCGCGTCCTCGACCGGCTCCTCGTACTCCTCCACGTCGTCCAGGCCCAGCACCTGGACGCCGGGCACGTGCTCGGCGAGGATCCGCTGCATCTCGGTGATCTTCTTGGCGTTGCGCGAGGCCAGGAAGATCTGCGGGGTCGTCACCTCAGGCCTCCAACCCGAGGGCACGGCGCTGCAGGCGGGTGATCTCCGCGCAGCCCTTCTCGCCCAGGGCGAGCAGGGAGTCCAGCTCGGCACGGTCGAAGGCGACGCCCTCGGCAGTGCCCTGGATCTCGACGAACTTGCCCTCGCCGGTCATCACGATGTTCATGTCGGTCTCGGCGCGCACGTCCTCCACGTAGGGCAGGTCGAGGCGCGGGACTCCGTCGATGATGCCCACCGAGACGGCGGCGACGGAGCCGGTGAGCGCCTCACCCTTGAGCGCGCCCTGGGCGCGCAGGTACTCCACCGCGTCGTGCAGCGCCACGTAGGCGCCGGTGATGGCCGCGGTGCGGGTGCCGCCGTCGGCCTGGAGCACGTCGCAGTCGATCATGATCGTGTTCTCGCCCAAGGCTTCGTAGTCGATCACGGCGCGCAGCGAGCGGCCGACCAGGCGGGAGATCTCGTGGGTGCGGCCACCCACCTTGCCCTTCACCGACTCGCGCGAGGAGCGGGTGTTGGTGGCCGAGGGCAGCATCGCGTACTCGGCGGTGACCCAGCCGAGGCCCGAGCCCTTGCGCCAGCGCGGCACGCCCTCCTCCACGGAGGCCGCGCAGAGCACCTTGGTGCGCCCGAACTCGACCAGCACGGAGCCGGCCGGGTGCTCCTGCCAGCCGCGGGTGAAGGTGATCGGGCGGAGCTCGTCGTCGGCACGGCCGTCCTCACGAGGGGCGGCGGAGAGGTTCTGCGTCATGGGGCGAGCCTAGGCCCCTTACGGCGCACCCACCGATCCCGGGACGACGTGGGGCCCCCCCCCCCGGGCGGGGGCGGGGGGGGGCGGGGGGGGG
>JAZQNT010000369.1:0-4549 GCA_045627505.1 Nocardioides sp. | reverse complement strand
CTCCTCGAGGAGTCCCGCAAGCGCGGCCCACTGTTCGCGGCTCGTGTCCTGGAACTCGTCCAGCGCCCACGCGCGGATCTTCGAATCCATCCGGTACTCGAGTCCGAGCCGCGCATCGTCCCCGAGCCCGAGGATGAGCCGCCCGCGGGCACGAAGCCGGCGTCACGGTATCCGAGCAGGTGCGCCTCGGGGTCGCGCTTCGACAGCTTCTTGTTGCCCTCACCCATGACGTAGGGCAGGTGGCCGAACTCGGGGGTGAAGTCGGTCAGGCCGATCTCCTTGAGGCCCTCGAAGAGCGCGATCTGGCGCGGGGTCGAGGAGAGCAGGTCCTCACCGCGCAGCACGTGGGTGATCTTCATCGTCGCGTCGTCGACCGGGGCGGTGAGCGTGTAGAGCGGGTCGCCGTTGGCGCGGGCCAGGGCGAAGTCCGGGACGAACTCGGTCTGGAAGGTGATCTCGCCGCGCACCAGGTCATTGAAGGTGATCTCACCGTCGGGCATCCGGAACCGGACCACACTCGGGCGCCCCTCGGCCTCGAACGCTGCACGCTGCTCCGAGCTCAGCTCGCGACAGAAGCCGTCGTAGCCCATGACCTTCGAGCCGGACGCCTTGCGGCGCTCGGTGACCTCGTCGTTCGTGCAGAAGCAGTCGTAGGTGTGGGAGGACTCACGCAGCCGGGCGAGCACGTCGGCGTAGATCTCCGTGCGCTCGGACTGCTTGTAGGGGCCGTAGGGGCCACCGGTGACGACGCCCTCGTCCCAGTCGAGGCCGAGCCACTCCATGACCTCGAGCAGGGAGTTGTACGACTCCTCGGTGTTGCGCTCCTTGTCGGTGTCCTCGATGCGGAAGACGAAGGTGCCGCCCTTCTGCCGGGCGAATGCCCAGTTGAAGAGGGCCGTGCGAGCCAGGCCGACGTGCGGGCTGCCCGTCGGGCTGGGAGCCATGCGGACGCGGACGGGACGAGAGGTCATCGAGGTGCCACCTTGTTCGTGAGAGTTCCGATGCCGGCGACGACGACTTCGACCTCGTCACCGATCTTCATGGGACCGACACCCGCGGGGGTGCCGGTGAGGATGACGTCGCCGGGGAGCAGCGTCATCACGCTGGAGACGTAAGCCACCAGGGCGGGGATGTCGTGGACCATGTCGGCGGTCGTGCCGTCCTGGACCAGGTCCCCGTTGAGGAAGGTCTGGACCTGTACCCCGTCGGTGAAGTCCTGCGGGTCGAGGTCGGTCTCGATCCACGGCCCGAGGGGGCAGAAGGTGTCGAACGACTTGGCCCGGGTGAACTGCACGTCGCCGTGCTGCAGGTCACGCGCGGTGACGTCGTTGGCGATCGTGTAGCCGTGGATCACGTCGGTGGCCTTCTCGGGCGGGACGTCACGGCAGATCCGACCGATCACCACCGCAAGCTCGCCCTCGTAGTGCACCTCGTTCGACTGCTCCGGGTAGCGGATCAGGTCGTCGGGTCCCACCACGGAGGTGTTGGGCTTCATGAAGATCAGCGGCTCGGCCGGGACCTCGTTGCCCATCTCGGCCGCGTGGTCGGCGTAGTTGCGACCGATGCCGATCACCTTGCTGCGCGGCAGCACCGGGGCCAGCAACTTCACCTCGGAGAGCGCGTACTCCTGGTCGAGCACCTTGACGCCCACGTACAGCGGGTCACCCGCGAGGGCGACCACCTTGGCGTCCTCATCCGGTTGCCCGTACTGGTCGAGCTCCCCCGTGACGATTCCGAACTGGGGTTCTTCACCTGTGGTGAATCTCGCGATACGCACGAAGCCAGCCTATCGGCACTGCTCGGCTCGCGCCTCGACGCGGTGGAGCCGTCGGCTGCGGCGTGTGGCGCTGGCGCACCCGGGCCCGACCTGCGGGTCACCGGCCCGGGTCACCGGTTGGCCTCGAGACACGCTCGGATGTGACGCTGTGCCCATGGAGACGCTGGAGCCGACGATCCTGGACGAGGTGCTGCCCCCGGAGGTCTGGCGCTCGCGGGTCAGGGCTCACGAGGAGCGGCTCGCACCCTTCCTCGACGCCCACCTCTCGCGGCGCCAGGAGCGGGTCAAGCACCCGGTGCACGACTTCCTCTTCGTCTACTACTCCTACAAGCCCTCGCAGCTGCGACGGTGGCATCCCGGGTACGGGGTGACCTTGCGCGACGCGGGCCAGTACGAGCAGTTCAAGGGCTACGAGGTGCGCGACGGCCTGGCCCGGGTGCCCGCGGCGTACGTGGCCAGCCAACGGGTGCTGCTGGAGACCCTGCGCCGGTTGCTGCGCGCGACGCTGGCCGCCCAGCCCCACTTCGGCTGCTTCGGGCTTCACGAGTGGGCGATGGTGCACGGCCTCGGCGAGGACGAGACGCGTCACAACGCCTGGCCGCTCCGCCTCGGCGGCTCCGGCACCGACGCGGTGGTGGAGTCGCACCGGATCACCTGCTCCCACTTCGACGCCTTCCGCTTCTTCACCCCCAGCGCGAAGCCGCTGAACACCCTGCAGCCGGGTCAGCACGACCGGCCCGAGTTCGAGCAGCCAGGTTGCCTGCACGCCTCGATGGACCTCTACAAGCACGCCTTCCGGCTGAGTCCGATGATCTCCTCCGACCTGGTGGCCGACTGTTTCGAGCTGGCCCGCGACATCCGGATCCTCGACATGCGGGCCGCGCCCTACGACCTCACCGGTCTGTGGATGGAGGGCCAGGAGTTCACCCCGGTGCGGATCGAGACGGCGGAGGGCAAGCGCGAGTACACCGAGCTGCAGCGTGGATTCACCGAGCGGGGTCGCCCGGTGCGCGAGCGACTGCTGGCCGAGGTGGAACGACTGCTCGTCGTGGCCGGGCAACCCGGGACCGACCGACTCTGACTCCGGTCGAGGGACCTGCCGCCCTCGGACACCTCCGGGGCCGTTCGGCCGTGACCGGTCAACCCGTCAGTTCGGGTACGTGGCGAAGTTCTGCGTGTAGTAGATCCCGTAGGGCGATCCCGGCACGCGGACGGCGCCGATGCCGATGTGGGTGTAGGCGCCGAGCAGGTTCGCACGATGCCCGGGGCTGGCGATCCACGCATCCACCACCTTGCCGGGAGCCTGGCCCGCGGCCACGTTCTCGCCTGCCCTCCGCCACCCGGCGGGGATCTGCTTGGAGTAGTGCGGGTTGTGGTCGAACACGTTGGCCTCCCCCATGTGGCGACTCCACGCGGTGGCCACCGTCGACATCGCGGCGTTGTGGACCAGCGGCGCCAGCCCCTGCTTGCGCCGGAAGGCATTGGTGTCGTCGAGGATCCGCTTGACCTCGGCGTTCAGCGGCGCGTCACCGGTCGGCTTGACGGGGCTGCTCGGACCGGTGGTGCTCGGACCGGTGGCGCTGGCCTTCACTCCCCTGATCTTGACCGCGCCGGTGACGGCGCCACGGATCCGGGCGTTTCCCTTCACCTTGACCCGGTAGCGGGTGACACCGGGACGCGCGGTCGTCGCGATGGCGTACCTCTTCGACGCCTTGACCTTGCCGGTGCGGACGGAGACCCACTTCTTGCCGGCCTTGCGCTGCAGCACGACGACGGCCTTGGCCGAACGCCCGCTGACGGTTCCCGTGACCTTGAACGAGGTGCCGGTGACCACCTTCGTCTTCGCGATCTTCACGGTCACGTGGGTCGCTGGCCTCGCCGCCTGGGCCGGCAACGCCGCCAGCGCGGGGGTGGCAACCAGCGCCGCGCTGGCGAGCAGGGCCGCGACCCTCCGTCGACGCGCCGGACGTTGGACGGGCGGAGTGACGGGCGGAGTGACGGGGGTGGCGCCGACAGCACGGAGAGGCGCAGGGCTGTGAGGAGCAGTCATGTCTACCTTCGTGGGGGAAGCACTTCGCGAGGCGTGCGGGGGGTTCCGGGTGACCGTACCGCCACCTCGGCGTTCCGGACCCGGCGCCGCGCGAGGCGGGACGCCTCCAGTCCCCGAGCTCACGCCGGGAGGGCAACTGGTCACTGGTGCCCACCCGGGGCGAGAATCCTGCCCATGCATTCGCGCCCGCGCTCCCTGCTGCGCCCCGTCCCCCTGCTTCTCGTCCCGCAGCTTCCCGTCCCCCAGCTTCCCGTCCCGCAGCGCCCTCACCGGTGAGCGTCCACGGACCGGGGGTTCCGACGCCCGCAGGCGCCTTCCCCGGCCACGCCGTGCTCCAGGTGCCGGTGCCGGCGGTGGAGCAGTGGGTGCGCGACCGCACCGCCCACTACGACTCCGCCTACGTGTCGGCAGACCCGCTGTTCGTCCACGCCCACGTGACCGCCCTGGGACCCATGCTCCAGGTGCAGGACGCAACGGTGCCCGGGGAGCTGGCCACCGCCGTGGCCCGGATCTGCACGCGGGTGGCCCCCTTCCCGGCAGTCTTCGGGCGCGTCGACACGTTCCCCAACGGGGTCATCCACCTGCTCCCGGACGAGGACGCCGGGTTCCGGGCCCTCACCACGCACCTGCGCGCAGCGTTCCCCGACGTCCTCCCCTACGGCGGCCAGTTCGTCCCGGTCCCTCACCTGACGCTGGACGCCGTCCACGACCAGGTGACCGAG
>JAZQNT010000368.1:0-2228 GCA_045627505.1 Nocardioides sp. | reverse complement strand
GGCGAGCCAGAACGGGCGAGCCGGAGCGGGCGAGGTGGTCGCTCCCTACGAGCGAGGAGCCAACACGCCGAGCCCGCTGGCGCGAGAGACGGGTCGTGGCTGGTGATACTTGGTCTGCGTCGAGAACGGCGCCGACTTCCCGCGTCTGCTTCCCCACGCCTTCCCAACGTCTGTCGGAGTACCCCTTTGTCGTCCAAGCCTGACCTCGATCCGCAGGGCGTCCCGGACCGGGCCGCCCGCGTGCGCTACCGCCGCGCCATGACCTTGGTCCTGATGACGTTGGTGGTGCCAGGCTCGGCCCAGCTGGTGACCGGCAACCGGAGGGTGGCCCGGATCGCCACCCGCACCTGGGCGGCGGTGCTGGTGGTGCTGGTGCTGGTGGCCCTCACGGCCGTGCTGCTGCCCGGCTTCGTCCTCTGGCTCGCCACCCGGACCTGGCTCCTCTCCCTGCTGCGGCTGGTCCTGGTGGCCCTCGCCCTGGGCTGGGCGTGCCTGTTCATCGACGCCTGGCGTCTGGGAGAACCGCTCTCGCTGACACGCAACCACCGGTTGGTGGTGGTCGGCACCAACGCGTCGGTGATGGCCCTGGTGCTGGCCGTGCTGCTCTTCAGCGCGCACGTGGTCGGGGTCGGGGGAGGGATGATCTCCAAGATCGGTGGGGCCGGACCGGTGCACGAGTCCGCCGAGGGCCGCTACAACGTGCTGCTCGCCGGGGGCGACTCCGGCGCCGGACGCGTGGGGTTGCGTCCCGACTCGCTGACCGTGGCCAGCATCGACGCCTCCACCGGCAAGACCGTGCTGGTGGGTCTGCCCCGCAACATGTCCAACTTCACCTTCCCGAAGGGCTCGGTGATGGGGAAGCAGTTCCCCGACGGGTGGAACTGCGACGACTGCATGCTGAACGCCGTCTCCACCTGGGCGTCGGACCACGAGGACCTGTTCGGGGACCTCGAGCACCCCGGGATGGAGGCCACCGTCGAGGCCGTCGAGGGCATCACCGGCCTGGAGATCGGCTACTGGGCGCTGGTCAACCTCAAGGGGTTCCACAAGCTCGTCGACGCGTTCGGTGGGGTCGAGCTCAACGTGCGTGACCGGATCCCGGTGGGGCTGCCCCACGACAGCTTCTTCCACTACATCGAGCCCGGCGTCCGCAAGCTCGACGGCGAGGACACCCTCTGGTTCGCCCGCGCCCGCCACGGCTCGGACGACTACTCGCGCATGGCGCGGCAGAAGTGCGTGATGGGAGCCCTGCTCCAGCAGGTCAACCCGGCCAAGGCGCTGATCAACATCGGCGAGGTCGCGGACGCCTCGTCCGCCATGCTCTCCACGTCGATCCCGAGCAAGGAGTTCGACACCTTCGTCTCGCTGGCGCTCAAGGCGCGCAGCCAGAAGATCGCGACGGTCTCCCTGGTCCCGCCAGCCATCCACACCGGCAACCCCGACCTCGCCAAGGCGCGGAAGATGGTGAGCAGGGCCATCGACCGCTCGGAGAACCCGAAGGGCAAGAAGGCGAAGGCGAAGAGCAGCGCCTCCGCCTCCGCCACCGGCGCCGGCGGCAGCGGCAGTGCCACCGCCGGCGCCGACAGCAGCTCCCCGACCACCCCGGCCGAGGAGACCGTCACCGGGGGGTCGAAGGGCTCGCTCAGGACCGGGTACGCGGCCAACGAGGCCGACGACCTGGCGAACTCCTGCTGAGCACGCGCCGCGCCGAGGACCGCGAGCCCCCTGGGGGGCAGGACGAGGTGTGGCACGACGCACCTGCCGTCGTGCCGGGTCATGCGGAGCGGGCAACTAGGCTTTGCGCCGTGACCCCGTCCCACCCCGCCGAAACGCCACGTGTCGTCGCAGCGGTGGTGACCTTCAACCGGCTCGACCTGCTGCGCGAGCTGGTGGACCGCCTGCGGGAGGTCCCGCAGCTCGCCGAGGTGCTGGTGATCGACAACGCGTCGAGCGACGGCACCGGCGAGTGGCTCGCAGCCCAGGCCGAGGTGTCCGGGACCCCGGTCCGCGGTCGCACGCTGGAGGAGAACCTGGGAGGTGCCGGCGGCTTCGACGCCGGCCTGCGCTGGGCGGTCGGGCGGGGGGCCGGGTCTTTCTGGCTGCTCGTCGAAACGACGGTCGCCCCAGTAATACTCGGCATCGTGCTCGTTGATCTCACGGTACACTTTACAGGGAGAGCCGAAAGCAACTACGTTTGCCGGAATGTCTTTGGTAACAACAGAACCGGC
>JAZQNT010000367.1:0-3102 GCA_045627505.1 Nocardioides sp. | reverse complement strand
GGGCTACAACTATAATGGCAAATTGCGTAGCGCAGAGCTTTTGCTTCAAGAAGATGGCAATGTAAAACTTATTCGCCGTGCAGAAACTCCGGCTGATTACTTTGCAACCTTCGATTGCACAGAATTTGGTGCAGGTCTTGCTGAAAACGCAAAAATTAAAATGTAATTAAGCAAAAAATTATCCCTCGACTTCAGTTGAAGCCGAGGGATTTTTCTTTATGGTTTTGAATTATTTGTTAACCATGTTAACGTTCATGGAAGGAACGCCACCATTGATACCATTCTTAGCATGGCACTTGGAAATGTTTTCGAGAAGATCAAAGTAAACATCCCAGTAGTTTTCGTTTTTGCACCATACACGCAGAGTGTATTGAACAGAATATTCATAGTAGCCAGACAGACGGCAGACCAGCCGCGGGTCTGGCCGATGTACTCGACGATGAAGTCTCCGGGGAAGTGGCCCTTCTTCTCCGCGGTGCCGTCGAACCACTCGCGGTTCTCGAACGGGTAGTGGTTCTGCGCGAACGACATCGAGCCGGAGTCGAACCAGACGTCGAGCACGTCGGTGACGCGACGCATCGTCGACTGGCCGGTCGGGTCGTCCGGGTTGGGCCGGGTCAGGTCGTCGACCCAGGGGCGGTGCAGGTCGGGCTCGCCCTGGGCGTTGAGCGGCAGACGGCCGAAGTCGCGCTCGATCTCCTCGAAGGAGCCGTAGACGTCGATGCGCGGGTACTCCTCGGAGTCCGACTTCCACACCGGCACCGGCGAGCCCCAGAAGCGGTTGCGGGTGATCGACCAGTCGCGGGCGTTCTCCAGCCACTTTCCGAACTGGCCGTGCTTGATGTGCTCCGGCGTCCAGTTGATCAGCTCGTTGTTGGCGAGCATCTGGTCCTTGAACGCGGTCACCTGGACGAACCAGGACGAGACGCCCTTGTAGATCAGCGGCTGGCGGCAGCGCCAGCAGTGCGGGTAGGAGTGCTCGTAGGACTCGCGGCGCAGCAGCACCGTGCCCGGGGTGACCGAACCCTGCTCGCCGGCCTCGCCCGCGGGGGCACCGGCGGCGCGGGTGGCGGCCTTGAGGTGCTCGATGATCGGGGCGTTGGCGTCGAAGACGAGGGTGTCCTTGTACTCCTCCACCGGGAACGTGAACTGACCGTTCTTGCCCACCGGCATGACGGCCTCGATGTTCTCGCGGTCGGTGACCTCCTTGTCGACCTCACCGAAGGCACCGGCGGTGTGCACGACACCCGTACCGTCGGTGGTGGTCACGGCGTCGTCGGCGGCGACCACCCGGAAGGCGTTCTCGTGGCCCAGGTAGTAGGCGAACGGCGGGGTGTAGGTGCGGCCGACCAGGTCGGCGCCCTTGTAGGTGCCCAGGACGGTGAACTCGCCGTCCTCGTCGGCCAGCTCGCGCTTGTACTTCTGCAGCAGCGCCTCGGCCAGGACGTAGCGGGCCTTCTCCTCGGTGCCCGGGACGGCCGCCTCGACCACGACGTAGTCGATCTCGGTGCCCACCATCACCGCCAGGTTGGACGGCAGGGTCCAGGGGGTGGTGGTCCAGATCAGGATCTTGGCCCCGTCGAGCACTGCATCATGCCGGGGGTCGTCGCTCGGCATGCTGTCGAGGGTGAACCCGACGGTGACGGCCGGGTCCTGACGCATCTTGTAGACGTCGTCGTCCATCTTCAGTTCGTGGTTGGACAGCGGCGTCTCGTCCTTCCAGCAGTAGGGCAGGACGCGGAAGCCCTCGTAGACGAGGCCCTTGTCGTGCAGCTGCTTGAACGCCCAGACGACCGACTCCATGAACTCGGGGTTCATCGTCTTGTAGTCGTTGTCGAAGTCAACCCAGCGGGCCTGGCGGGTGACGTAGCTCTTCCACTCGCCGGAGTACTTGAGCACCGAGGCGCGGCAGGCGTCGTTGAACTTGTCGATGCCCATCTCGACGATCTCGTCGGTGGTCTTGATGTCGTTGAGGCGCATCGCCTCAAGCTCCGCGGGCAGGCCGTGGGTGTCCCAGCCGAAACGACGCTCGACCTTCTTGCCGCGCATGGTCTGGAAGCGCGGGACGATGTCCTTGACGTAGCCGGTCAGCAGGTGGCCGTAGTGCGGCAGGCCGTTGGCGAACGGCGGACCGTCGTAGAAGACGAACTCGTCCTCGCCGCCTCTGCCGCCGTCACGCTGCGCGACCGAGGCCTCGAAGGTGCCGTCGGCCTTCCAGTAGGCCAGCACCTTCTCCTCGATCTCGGGGAAGCGCGGGGAGGAGGGGACGCTCGTGGCGTCGGTGTGGGAGACCAAGGGATAGGCCATGCGGGGGCGCTCCTGCGTCGTCGTACGTCTCGGACATCGGCCGAGGACGACGTGAGCCGCGGTACCACCTCGTTTGCCGCTCGGCCCTGCACGGATGGGCGAGCAGCCACTCGTTCGTCGGCTGTGACGGGCCGGACCCGCCCGGTTCTACTGGGGCGCTCCCCGGCGTGGGAGACCTGTTCTTCCGGAGGCTTGCCGCTGATGACGGCTCAGACGCCTGTACTTCGATGGTACGCGCGTGCCCCTTCCCCGCGCCAACACACGTGCGTCACAGCGTGCGTCACACGGGCGCGGGCCGCGCGTGGTTGCGGCCCCGGGCCGTGCGTGGTCGGGTGGTGGCATGGCCGACATGTGGATCGCACCGGAGATCGACCCGCGCGAGCGGATCGAGCAGGGCAGCGGCGAGAAGGCGACCACCACCGCCTACCTCGAGGCGTACCGGATGACGCTGGAGATGAAGTGCGAGGGCCTCGACGCCGAGCAGATGGCTCGCCACGCGGTGCCGCCCAGCAGGCTCTCGCTGCTCGGGATGGTGCGCCACCTGGCCCGGGTGGAGCACCGGTGGTTCCGGTGCGTGCTCGGGGGCTCCCCCACCGCTACGCGGATCCACGACGACGGCGACGGCGGGTTCGCCGCCGTCACCGCCAGCGATGCGGCGGTGGAGGCCGCGTGGGCGTCGTGGCGGGCCGAGGTCGCGCACGCGCGCACCCTCTGGTCCGGCTTCGCCGAGGACCGGCTGGGTGAGGAGTTCCGGGTGGCCGGACCGGGCACCGGGACGGTGACCGCCCGGGACCT
>JAZQNT010000366.1:0-5829 GCA_045627505.1 Nocardioides sp. | reverse complement strand
GCGCATGCCGCTCATCCAGGAGAAGGCGAAGTCCCTCTTCAACAAGGAACCCCACAAGGGCGTGAACCCGGACGAAGTCGTCGCCATGGGCGCGGCCATCCAGGGCGGCATCCTGAAGGGCGAGGTGAAGGACGTCCTGCTCCTCGACGTGACCCCGCTCACGCTCGGCATTGAGACGCTCGGCGGAGTCCTCACGCCGCTCATCGTGCGCAACACGACGATCCCGACCAAGAAGAGCCAGGTCTTCTCCACGGCGGCCGATAACCAGCCGGCGGTGACGATCTCCATCTTCCAGGGCGACCGCAAGATGGCGCGCGACAACAAGTCGCTCGGCAACTTCAACCTCGACGGCATTCCGCCGGCCCCGCGCGGGGTCCCGCAGATCGAGGTCACGTTCGACATCGACGCGAACGGCATCCTCAACGTCTCGGCGAAGGATCTCGGCACCCAGAAGGAGCAGAAGATCACGATCACCGCGGCGGGCGGTCTCTCCAAGGAGGAGATCGAGAAGATGCGCAAGGACGCCGAGGCCCACGCGGCCGAGGACGAGAAGCGCCACGCCGAGGTCGAGGACCGCAACAAGGCGGACGGACTCGCGTTCCAGGTCGAGAAGACGCTGAAGGAAGCGGGCGACAAGATCGCCGCGGACAAGAAGGCGCCCGTCGAGGCTGCGCTCAAGGAGCTGAAGGACCTCCTCGCCAAGCAGCCGCCGGCTCCGATCGCCGACATCAAGGCGAAGCAGGAGGCGCTCATGAAGGCGATGGAGCCCGTCGCGCAGGAGATGTACGCCAGCACCGGCGCCGACAAGGGGGAGAGGTCGAGGGGGGTCAGGTCGCGGACGAGCGGGGAGCCGAGCCGCAGCGGGGTCGCGCGTCCGCGGTCCACCGGGGCCGGCCCGGCGGCGGGGCCCGCGGCCCGCTCGCCGGGAGGCGCGGACGGGTGCCCGAGCAGGGTCAGGTCGACGTCGAGGCCAGCACTCCACAGGGCCAGCCCGACCCGACGCAGTTGGGCGAGGCCCGAAACCGGAGCTGCCCCGGGTGCGCCGGGGGGAGGGAGGGCGGCGACGCTCAGGGCGTCCACGTCGCGCAGGGTGTCGTCGAGGAATCCGACCAGGCTGCCCGATCCGACCTGCACGAACGCCTTGGCGCCGTCGGCGACCAGGGCCTGGGTCAGTTCCCGGAACCGCACCGGTTCCACCAGGTGTCGGGCCGAGAGGGCCAGGATCCCCTCGCGGTCGGCCGGGTAGGGCGCGGCGGTGGTCGCCGACCACATCGGCACCCGTGACGGGCCGACCGGGACGCGCCCGAACTTCTCCTCGATCCCGGCGACGAACGGGGCGAAGAGCGGGGAGTGGAAGCCCGAGCGGAACGGCAGTTCCTGCGCCAGGACCCGTCGTTCCCTGGCCCGCGCCAGCACCGCTGCCACCTGGCCGGGCGGGCAGCACAGCACCGACTGGCGCGTGCAGTTGTCGTGCGAGACGTGGACGCCGTCCAGCCCGACGCGCAGCTCCTCGGCCACCTGCGCGCCGGCGCCCAGTGCCACGAACACGACGTCCGGCACCTCCACGGAGTCCGGCTGCAACGAACCGAGCAGCTCCTCCACACTGGCGGCCGGGACCATCTCGGTCACCACCTGTCCGGTCCACTCGCCCAGGCTGTGCCCGGCCACCAGGTCCGGGGTGATGCCCAGCCGCTCCAGCGCGCCGGAGAGCAGGCGGCCCACCGCGAGAATCCCGCGCCCGTGGGCCTGCAGGCCGTCCTCGACAGAGCCGAAGCCCTCCCACGCCAGACCGAAGCGGGCGGCGACGTCGTCCACCGCGGGGGCGAACTCCGGCTCGACACCGGGGAACAGGAAGGCGACCTTCCCTCGTTGCCCGGACCGGTCGGGGCGCAGCAGCCCCACCGGATCGAACCAGACGTCGTTGCGCCCCCGGAAGGCGGTCGGCGCGGCCCCTGCCGACTGCGCGTCCGCGGCCCGGACCAGCACCTTGCGGGCCAGTGTCAGTCGTCGCGGGTCCGGGGCGACGACGGCCAGCCGGGCCGGACCGCCTGTCGGCAGCGCCGACGAGGCCCCTGCGTCCGCTGTGTCCCCGCTCGCCGTGGTCAGCGCGTCCAGTTGGGCCAACAGGTCGCTCGCGTCGGTGCCCGCCAGCACCAGCACGGCCTCCTCCGGCTCCGGGACGCCCTCGCGCCCCGGGTCCGGCACGGACGAAGAGACCCCCGGGAAGGCCGCTTCGCCCGCGCCGGCGGGGCTCTCCGAGAGGACGGCGTGGGCGTTGATCCCGCCGAAGCCGAACGCGTTCACCCCCGCCAGACGTGGACCGGAGCCGGGCCGCACGTCCCAGTCGTGCAGCGCCGCGACGAGCTCGAACCGTGAGCCCGCCAGGTCGGGGTGGGCCTCGGCGGCGTGCAGCGTGGGCGGCAGCACCTTCTGGTGCAGGGCCAGGGCGGCCTTGACCAGCCCGGCCGCCCCGGCCGCGGGCATGGCATGACCGATCATCGACTTCACCGAGCCCAGCCCGATCCGGGCTCCGGTGTCCCCGAACACCTCGCGCAGGGTCGCGACCTCGGTCCGGTCGCCGAGCGGGGTGGCGGTGCCGTGGGCCTCGATCAGCCCGACGTCGGCGGGGTCCAGCCCGGCGGACCGCCACGCCGCGCGGACCGCCGCCACCTGCCCCGACACCACCGGGCTCATCGGGCTGGCGGCGCGTCCGTCGGAGGCCACCCCGACGCCGCGGATCACCGCGTAGACCCGGTCGCCGTCGGCCACCGCGTCCGACCACCGGCGCAGTGCCAGCACCCCGGTGCCCTCGCCGATCAGGATGCCGTCGGCGTCGGCGGAGAACGGACGGATCCCGCCCGAGGGCGAGAGCGCACGCAACTGGGTGAAGACGCTCCACAGCGTCAGGTCGTGGCAGTGGTGCACCCCGCCGGCCAGCACGAGGTCGCTGCGGTGCGAACGCAGCAGGTCGCAGGCCTGCTGGACCGCGACCAGGGACGAGGCGCAGGCCGCGTCGACGGTGTACGCCGGCCCGCGGAAGTCGAAGCGGTTGGCGATCCGGGACGCGGCCAGGTTGGGCACCAGACCGATCGATCCCTCGGGGCGTTCGGGGCCCAGGGCGTCGGAGAACTCCGCGCGCACCTGCGCCACCTGGGTCTCGGTGATGCCGGGGACCACCGCGCGCAGTACCTCCACCACCTGCTGAACGGTGCGCACCCGTTGGTCGAGCCGAGCCACCCCGTCCCCCAGGTAGCCGCCGCGGCCCAGGAGCACCGCCACCTTGGCCGGGTCCACGCGCTCGTGCGGCTGCCCGGCGTCGACGAGGGCTGCCTGGGCGGCACCGAGGGCGAGGAGCTGGTCCGGTTCGGCGGTCTCCGCGGCCACCGGCATGATCCCGAAGGCGAGCGGGTCGAAGGTCGCGACCGAGTCCACGAACCCGCCGCGACGGGTGTAGAACCGGTCGGCGCCCTTCCCGTCGGGGTCGAGGAAGATCGGGTCCCAGCGCGCCTCGGGGGCGTCGGTGATCGCGTCGACGCCACCGCGGACGTTGGCCCAGAAGGTGGCCGCGTCCGGGGCGCCGGGGAACACCCCGGCCACCCCGACGATCGCGACGTCGTCGGGGTGCGGGTCGGTGCCGCGCAGGCGTCGACGCTGTCCGGCGGCAGGTCGGGACCGGCGTCCGGCTCGCTTCGGTGAGGCCTTCTGGGCGCCGTTCTTCGAGGTGGGGGTCACTGCGGGGACGCTCCCGGGCCGGAGGCGGCCTTCCGCTGGTGGACCACCACCGGCCGCTGGGCCTCGGGGCGGGTGTCCACGCTGGGCTGCTGGACGCGGCGTCCACGCGCCGCGGCCGGCGGGCCGAACGCCTCCGGAGTGCCGGCCATGACGACCAGCTGCGTGCTGACGGCCCCGCTGAGTGCGGCGAGCAGCGCGGCGACCCCGTCGGCCGCCTCGAGCAGGCCGAGGCCGCGGCGGGCGTACTCCCGCTCCAGCTCGGGGGAGACCATCCCGCCCCCCGCCCACGGACCCCAGTCCAGGGCGACCACCCGGCAGCCGTGGCGCCCGTCGTGCACCCGGGCCAGGGTGTCCAGCGCATCGTTGGCGGCGGCGTAGTCCACCTGACCCTTGTTGCCGAGGACCCCGGAGACCGAGCCGAACAGCACGACGAACCGCATGTCGAGGTGCTGGCGGTCCAGGATCGCCCGGGCCCCCTCCACCTTGGTGCCGAAGACCCGGTCGAAGCCCTCGGGTGACTTGTCGCCGACGAGGCGGTCGTCGAGCACGCCGGCGCCGTGGATCACGCCGTCGAGCCGTCCGAAGGTGCCGTGCAGCGCCTCGAGCAGGGCGCCGAAACCGGGCGAGCGGACATCCATCTCGACGTACTCCGCGTCGCACCCGAGCGCCCGCAGGTTCTGCAGGGTCTGGAGGATCTCGCGTCCGGCCAGCACCTGCTCGGCGGCCCGCCCCACCTCGGCGGGAGTCAGCGTGCGGCCCTGCGCGCGGGCGTTCTCCACGAGCTGACGGCGCAGGTCGACGACCGTGCTGGCGCTGCCCAGGCGCGGGTCCTCGGGCTCAGCGGGGTAGGGCGAGCGTCCCACCAGCACCAGCCGGCACGGCGCGGTGCGGGCGATCCCCTCGGCGATGTGGGCGGTGATGCCGCGAGCGCCTCCGGTGAGGACCACCACCGACTCGGGGTCCAACCCCAGGTCGGCCGCGTCCAGCGCGAGGCCAGTGGCGTCGTGAACCCGGGCTGCGCCGTCGCGGAGTGGACGGACGGCCCGGGTGGTGCGGGTGCCGCCCACCCAGGAGACGGCCGCGGGCGCGTCGAGGTCGAGGAGCTCGTCGACCACCGAGACGGCCAGCGGGAGCAGGTCGCCGGCCAGGTCGGCCTGCGCCACCTCGACGCTGCGGACGAGCAGGTCGTCGCGTTCGCGGGCGAGGGAACGGAACATCCCGGCCAGTCCGGTGGGCACGCCGGCGCCGGTGGCGTCGTCGGCGGCGTGGACCGCCACCCCCACGGCCAGCACGCGCTGGACGTTCCCGAGCACGGCGGGCTTCAGGGTGGCGAAGACGTCCCGGGCGTCCAGCCGCGGGTCCCCGGAGGTGGTGGTGAGGTCGACCAGGACGTCCACCTCGCCCAGCAGCGCCTCCTGCTCCGTGGCCCGCGGGTCCGAGGCCCCGGGCGTCGGGACGCCGGCGATGCGGACCACCTCGGCGCCGCGCTCGGCCAAGGTGCTCTCGACGGCGTCGGTGAGGCCGTCGTGGCCCTGCACCAGCGCGACCGACGACCCCAGGAGCGAGCCCAACGGGACGGCCGGCCCCAGGGCCTCCACGGTGACCTCGAAGAGGCCGACCGGCAGCGCGGGCTCCGTGGTCGCAGGGGCGACTGGTGCGGCGGGAGCCATGGCTGCAGTGATGGAGGCTGCAGTGACGGATGCGGCAGTGGTGGGGGCGTCAGCGGCTGGGCCGGGTGCCGCCTTGGCGGCCGGAGCCTGCTGGTCCTCGATCCAGGCGACGATGGCGCGCAGCGTCTTGTGTCGTGAGAGTTCCTCGACCAGGTGGTCGGCGAGCTCGGCGCCCGGTCCTGCCTCAGTGCCTCCGGGTGAGCCCAGTCCGATCGTCTCGGCGAGTTCTCCGACGATCTCGATCCGCTTGATGGAGTCGATGGAGAGGTCGGCCTCGAGGTCGAGGTCGGCGTCGAGCATGTCGACGGGGTAGCCGGTGCGGGCGGCGACCACCTCCTGCACCGCAGCCAGCAGCGCCTCACCGTGCAGTCTGGCGCCGTGCAAGTCGGATCGTAGCCATGTCGTTCTGTGTGGCAAGGGGTTGGCC
>JAZQNT010000365.1:0-2444 GCA_045627505.1 Nocardioides sp. | reverse complement strand
GGGTGGAGGCCTGGGCCACGTCGGACGGCGACCGGCTGGGCCGGACGGAGGATCTGTTGGACGGCGTGGTGGCCGAGGGCCCCATGGACCTGGCCCGCGCCCGCGTCGCGGGGCGGGCGGGGCGCGCGTGGCTCGCACGCGACTGATTCGGTGGCGCGAGAGGGTGGTGCGCCTCTGCCGCGACCACTATGATCGCGCCCCCGAGCGGGCTCCCGGGAGGGGCAGGGGGTGGCGGTGGACGTGGCGAACGAAGGGACGGCCGAGCACGCCGGGCGCGAGAGCCGTGGCGTGAAGGCTGTGGACGTCCTGGCCACGCGCGACCTGTTCGGCCATGCCGTGGTGGCCGAGGGTGGGGATGCCCTGGTCAAGGTGTTCACGCAGGTGCTGGACGTGGGCGAGCGGTGCGACGTCGCCTTCCTCAACGCCCATGCCTCCAACGTCGCGGCCAGGGACCCGGAGTTCTCCCGGGTGCTCAACGGCTTCGTCCTGCTCAACGACGGGCTCGGGGTCGACCTCGCGTCGCGTTGGGCCCACGGGGAGTCGTTCCCGGAGAACCTCAACGGCACCGACTTCGTGCCTCGTTTCCTGGCTTCGGTCGACCGACCGCTGCGCATCCACCTGCTGGGTGGACGCCCCGGGGTGGCCGAGGCCGCCGCCCGGAAGCTCGCCCTGGTGGCGCCCCAGCACGTGGTGGTGGGCACCCGGCACGGCTACTTCTCGCAACGTGAGGCGGCACGGGTGGTGGAGGAGGTGTCGCGCTCGCGCGCGGACGTGCTCCTGGTGGCGATGGGCAACCCGGTGCAGGAGAAGTTCGTCCATCAGCACCGGGACGCGCTCGGCGTCCCGCTGACGTTCAGCGTGGGCGCCCTGCTCGACTTCCTCGCCGGCGGCGTGGACCGTGCGCCGGACTGGGTGCAGTGGGCTCGCTCGGAATGGGCGTGGCGGTTGGCACAGGAACCGCGTCGCCTGTGGCGCCGGTACCTGGTGGGCAACGCGGTGTTCCTGCTCCGGACGGTGTGTCACCCGCGAGCCGCCGCCCAGCGGCCTCGCTGACGGACTGCGTGAGTCGGTTCAGGGCTTGGGGGCCGGGGCGACCCAGCCGGCGTTGTGCGCCAGGCCGACGGCGCCGATCTGCGAGGACACCTCGAGCTTGGAGAGGATCGACTTCACCTGGGTGCGCACGGTGGCCTCCGAGACCACCGATGTCTCGGCGATCTGACGCACCTGCTGCCCGTTCATGAGGGCACCCAGCACCTCGGACTCGCGCACGGTGAGGCGGTTCAGCCGGTCGAGGAGTTCTGAGACGACCGCCCGCTCCTTCTGCCAGTGCCGCACGAGTTCCTCGCGCTCCTCGACGGTCATCACCGGTCGGCCCTCGCCGATCAGGCGGATGGTGGCCAGGATCTCGTTCAGCGGGGAAGTCTTCTCCATCACCTTGCGCGCGCCGTGGCGTACGCACTGGCCCCAGCGGGCGCGGTCGGTGGATCCGGTCAGCACGACCACGGCGGTGCCGGCGCGGGTCACGGGCTCGATCAGGCGGGTGCCGTCGGCGTTGCCGAGATCGAGGTCGAGCAGCAGCACGTGCGGCTGGTGCTTCATCACCGCAGGGAGCAGCGACGTCGCGGTGTGCAGGTCATGGGGGAGGGGAACCCTCCGCACGTCGTGACCCTTCAGCTCGAGCGCGATCTGGAGTGACTCGGCGAACAGCGTGTGGTCCTCGATCACGCACACACGGGAAGCGCCCCTCATGCTGACTCCTTGATCCCCCACCGGCGAACCGGCGTACTGGGTGTTGCAGTTCCCCGGGGACAGGCACGCGCGGAACGCGCTGAGATCCCCCCTCGACTCGAGACACTAAGCCCGAACAGGGGCCTGCGTCACACAGTCTCGTGAGCCGGGTACCGAAATTGAGGGAAATTGATCTGCTGGGTAGTTCCCCTGGAGAAACCCGTGGGTGGTTGGCCGTGGATTGGGCACGATGGTGAGGCGGGACGGACGCCGCGGGGGACGTCCGAACGCTCAAGGGGCAGGGTCAAGCGTGCAGCGTCGAACGACGGATGGCTCACGGCGAGGTCGTGTCGTGGTCGTCGCCGAGGGTGGACTGGTCGCCGAGACCATCGTGGTCGCCCTCGAGGGAGAGGACTTCGACGCCGCCTCGCTGCCCTTCCCACGTGGCCGGGTGGGCATCGTCGAGGCGCGCCGAGTGCTCGAGGAGGTCGGCACCCAGGTGGGCGTGGTGGTCGCCGAGGTGGACGACGTGGACCAGTGGCGCGACGTCCTGGGGCTCGGCGAGGGCGTCCGGGTGCCGTGGATTCTGGTGACCGGCTCCCCCGGCCTCGCCCGCTGGGGAGGAGTGCTCGCGGCAGGCTGCGTCGGCGTGGTGCGGATGTCCGCGGGGATGGCAGCCCTGGCCGCGGCCGTGCGCTCGGTGTTGGCCCAGGGGC
>JAZQNT010000364.1:0-9837 GCA_045627505.1 Nocardioides sp. | reverse complement strand
CCCAGCCATGCGGGTAGCCCCCTCCCGGAACGCCCTCTCCCGGAACGCCCTGTCCCGGAACGCCCTGTCCCGGAACGCCCTGGCCCGGAACGCCCTGGCCCGGGAAGCGCTGGCCCGGGAGGCGCCGTCCCGTCCCCACGGTGCGGACACCGGTGGCCACACGCCCTGGAGCGTGCAGGTGCCCCGTTGGCTCTGGGTGGCGCTCGCCGTCCTGGTGGTGGTCTTCGCGGTGCTGCGCAACCTCGCCGGGATCCCGCTGGGGGACTGGCTCGCGCCCTGAGCGCTCGACCCGCCTGCTCCGGGACCGCTCGGGCGCACCGCCACTCGACGAGGGGCCCGCGGTGGCGGTCGTACTGCCTGCGCCTCGTCACCGCCGAGGTGAGAGGCTTGCCCCTGAACCTTCCCCGAACCTGCCTGGAGGAACGAAGTGTCCGTCCTCGACGACATCGTCGCCGGCGTCCGGATCGACCTCGCCCGGCGCGAGGCCGAGACTCCGATGCGTGACCTGCGGGCCATGCTGGCCGACGTCGATCCTGCCCGCGACCCGATGCCGCACTTCCGTGCGCCGGGTTCGAGCGTGATCGCCGAGGTCAAGCGCTCCAGCCCCTCGAAGGGCCACCTGGCGGACATCCCCGAGCCGGCCGAGCTGGCTGCGGCCTACGCCCGTGGTGGCGCGGGCGCCATCCCGGTGCTGACCGAGGAGCGCCGCTTCTCCGGATCGCTGGACGACCTGCGTGCGGTGCGCGCGGTGGTCGACGTCCCGGTCCTGCGCAAGGACTTCATCTTCTCCTCCTACCAGCTGCTCGAGGCCCGTGCGGCGGGCGCCGACCTGGTGCTGCTGATGGCCTCGGTGGTCACCGAGCAGGACGAGCTGCGCCGCCTGCACGACGAGGCCCGTGAGCTGGGCCTGACGGTGCTGCTGGAGGTGCACGACGAGGAGGAGGTTGCCCGTGCGGTGGACCTCGGCGCCGAGCTGATCGGCGTCAACGCCCGCAACCTCAAGACCTTGGAGGTCGACAGCTCGACCTTCGGACGACTGGCGCCGCTGGTGCCGGACAACCGGGTGAAGGTGGCCGAGTCCGGCATCTTCTCCCCGGACGACGTGGCCGGCTTCGTCGACCAGGGCGCCCGCGTGGTGCTGGTCGGCGAGGCGCTGGTCAAGGACGGCGACCCCGAACAGGGTGTGCGCAGCATGACTGGCCTGGTCGCTGGCCAGGAGAAGACGGGAGCAGGGGCGTGAACGGGCGCTACGACGCGGACGAGCGGGGATTCTTCGGCGACTTCGGCGGGCGGTTCATGCCCGAGGCGTTGATCGCCGCGCTGGATGAGTTGACCGTCGCGTGGGAGGAGGCGATGGCGGACGAGACGTTCATCGGGGACTTCGAGAAGATCCTGCGCGAGTACGCCGGCACCCCCTCGTCGCTGTACCACGCCGAGCGACTCTCGGAGAAGGTCGGCGCCCGGGTGCTGCTCAAGCGTGAGGACCTGAACCACACCGGCGCGCACAAGATCCGCAACGTGCTGGGCCAGGCCATGCTGACCAAGCGCATGGGCAAGACCCGGGTGATCGCCGAGACCGGCGCCGGGCAGCACGGTGTCGCCTCGGCCACCGCAGCCGCCTACTTCGGACTCGACTGCACCGTCTACATGGGCGCGGTGGACACCCGTCGTCAGGCCCTGAACGTCGCCCGCATGCAGATGCTGGGCGCCGAGGTGATCGCCGTCGAATCCGGTTCGGCGACGTTGAAGGACGCCATCAACGAGGCACTGCGGGACTGGGTGGCCTCGGTCGACCACACCGCCTACCTCTTCGGCACCGCCGCCGGCCCGCACCCGTTCCCGTCGATGGTGCGTGAGTTCTGCCGAGGCATCGGCGACGAGGCACGCGCGCAGTGCCTGGAGCAGTTCGGCACCCTGCCGCACGCCGTGACCGCCTGCGTGGGGGGTGGCTCCAACGCCATCGGCCTCTTCACGGCCTTCCTCGAGGACGACGACGTGGAGATCTTCGGGTTCGAGCCCGGCGGCGACGGGGTCGAGACCGGCCGCCACGCGGCGACGATCCATGCCGGCGAGTCGGGCGTCCTGCACGGCGCCCGCACCTACGTCCTGCAGGACGAGGACGGGCAGACCATCGAGTCGCACTCGATCTCCGCAGGTCTGGACTACCCCGGTGTCGGCCCCCAGCACTCGCACCTGGCCAAGACCGGACGCGCGAAGTACCTGCCGGTGACCGACACCGAGGCGATGGAAGCCATGGCGCTGCTGGCGCGCACCGAGGGCATCATCCCGGCCATCGAGTCCAGCCACGCGCTGGCCGGCACGCTCCAGGTCATCCCGGAGCTCGTGGAGCGCCACGGCCCCGACACCACCGTGATCGTGAACCTGTCCGGTCGTGGTGACAAGGACATGGGCACCGCCATCGAGTGGTTCGGCCTCGGGAGGTCGGACAACGAGATCGCGGACGAGAAGGACGAGAAGGAAGTGTTCGCACAGTGAACGTCAACGTGAGCGCGAACTCCACCGCCGCAGCCTTCGCCGCAGCGCGCGCCGAGAACCGCGCTGCCCTGGTCGGCTACCTGCCCGCAGGGTTCCCGACCGTGGAGGGCTCGATCGAGGCCATCAAGGTCATGGTCGAGTCGGGCTGTGACGTCATCGAGGTCGGCTTGCCGTACTCCGACCCGGTCATGGACGGGCCCACCATCCAGAACGCGGCCCAGCAGGCGCTGGACAACGGCGTGCGCACCACCGACGTGCTGCGGGTCGTCGAGACGATCGCCGGGCTGGGTGCCCGCACGGTCGTGATGACCTACTGGAACCCGGTCGAGCGGTACGGCGTGCAGCGCTTCGCCGCCGACCTGGCCAGCGCCGGGGGAGCGGGACTGATCACCCCCGACATCACCCCTGACTCCGGTGAGGACTGGATCGCGGCCGCCGACGCGCACGGTCTCGACAAGGTCTTCCTGGTCGCGCCGTCCAGCACCGACGAGCGGATCGCCATGACCACGGCTTCCTGCCGTGGCTTCGTCTACGCCACCGCTGTCATGGGTGTCACGGGTGCGCGGGAGACGACCTCCGCTTTGGCCGGGCCCCTGGTGGCCCGCACCAAGGCCACCACCGACCTCCCGGTCGGGGTGGGCCTGGGCGTCAGCAACGGTGACCAGGCCGCCGAGATCGCCCGGTTCGCCGACGGCGTGATCGTCGGTTCGGCGTTCGTGCGCGCCCTGGCCCAGCACCCCGAGGACCGTATGGCCGGGCTCAAGGCCCTCGCCGCCCTGACCGAGGACCTGGCTGCGGGAGTGCGGCGATGAAGCGCCTGAGCACTGGACGCCTGAGCACTGGACGCCGTGCGCGTCGCGCCCTGGTTGCGCTGTTCGCCGCGGGCACCCTTCTCCTGGGTGCGTGCTCGAACGGCGGGAGCGACGCCTCGTCGGACACGCCCTCGTTCACGGGCGCGAGGATCAATGCCGACCAGCGCTACGTCCCGGCTCCGAACCCGCTGGCGGCCACCAGCGGCGGCGAGCGGACGCTGGCCGGGGACGCCGACGTGACGCTGGTCTTCTTCGGCTACACCCACTGCCCCGACATCTGTGGTGCGGTGCTGGGCAACATCGCCTCGGCCATGAACCGGCTCAGCGACGCCGAGCGGGAGCGGGTGGACGTGCTCTTCGTGACCACCGACCCGGCGCGCGACGACGTGAAGACGCTGCGCGACTACCTGAAGCGCTACGACCCCGAGTTCGAGGGGCTCACCGGCACCCTCAAGGACCTCTCCGCGGTCGCCGAGTCGATGAAGGTCTACTTCGCCGAGGGCACGAAGCTGCCCAGCGGCGGGTACGAGGTCGAGCACAACGACCACGTCGTGGGCCTCGACTCCGAGGGTCTCGGCGCGGTGGTGTGGACGCGCGAGACGTCGTCGGCCACGCTGGCCTCCGACATCCAGTCGCTCCTCGCCGGCTGACCCGGTCGTCCTGCTCCTCGCGCGGCGCCCGCGGCGTCCAGCGCACCCCGAACCAGACTCCGGCACCCGCGCAGCGGGTTCCGCCTGACCGTCGGAGAACTCATGTTGCTCAGCCAGCTCGTCGCCCTCAGCATTCCGAGCCCCTCCCAGGGCGTCTGGGAGATCGGCCCGTTCCCGCTGCGCGGCTACGCGCTGGCCATCATCCTCGGCGTGGTCCTGGCCATCTGGATGGGCGAGCGCCGCTGGGTTGCCCGCGGCGGCGAACCGGGCGAGGTCCAGGACCTGGCGATCTGGGCCGTTCCCTTCGGCCTGGTCGGCGGTCGTCTCTACCACGTCATCACCGACCACCAGCTCTACTTCGGCGAGGGCCAGCACCCGATCGAGGCGCTGTACGTGTGGCGCGGGGGACTGGGCATCTGGGGCGCGGTCGCGCTCGGTGCCCTGGGCGTGGTGATCGGCGCCAGGCGGCGTGGCATCAAGGTGCTGCCGCTGCTCGACGCCCTGGCGCCCGGAGTCCTGCTGGGGCAGGCGGTCGGCCGGTGGGGCAACTGGTTCAACCAGGAGCTGTACGGCAAGCCCACCGATCTGCCCTGGGGTCTGCAGATCGACGACGCCCACCGACCGCTGGAGTACGTCGGCGAAGACGTTCTCTTCCACCCGACCTTCCTGTACGAGAGCCTGTGGGCGCTGGGCGGCGTGGCGTTGCTGCTCTGGGCGGACCGCAGGTTCCAGCTGGGCGGCGGGCGCGTGGTGGCGCTCTACGTCATGGTCTACACGCTGGGACGGTTCTGGATCGAGCTCCTGCGCATCGACGACGTGGAGCTCGACGACGTCCTCGGCCTGCGCTGGAACGCCTGGATGTCGATCATCCTCTTCTTCGCCGCGCTCGGCTGGCTGCTGCGCTCCAGGGGATCCCGGGAGACCGAGGTGCGCACTCGTCCGGTCCCCTCCCGGCAGGAGGTGGACGCGACGCCCGAGCAGGGGGCAGGATTTGACGACCAGCCGTCTGGGATGGCCAAGGAAGGCCCCGAGAACGCCGACCCGGACGCTCAGGGGCCCTCGAACTCCAGCAACGGGTGACTGCGGTCACCCTCGGAGTCAGGCATCCTTCCCCGATCGGGGGCAGGAGACGCCCCAGGTGCATGAATTGATACCGGAGTGTTAACCTTCTGCACTCCGGGCCAACGTCGTCCCGACAGCACATTTCATCCAGATCCCCGCCTCCGGCGGAGTGCGCGGATCGCAAGGACGACGGGAGAATGCCATGCACGCATTCCCGCCAGTTCAAGGGCTCTACGACGGGCAGCACGAGCACGACGCTTGTGGTGTGGCCTTCGTCGCGACCCTGACCGGCGTTGCCAGTCACGACATCGTTGCCAAGGCGCTCGAGGCCCTGGTCAACATGGAGCACCGCGGAGCCGCAGGTGCCGAGCCCAACTCGGGCGACGGCGCCGGCATCCTGATCCAGGTGCCGGACTCGTTCCTGCGTGAGGTCGTCGACTTCACGCTGCCGAGCGCAGGCAACTACGCGGTTGGCACTGCCTTCCTCCCGGGTGACGAGGCCGCCGTGGCCTCCACCCGCACCGAGATCGAGAAGATCGCCGCGGACGAGGGCCTCGAGGTCCTCGGCTGGCGTGAGGTCCCGGTCAACCCCTCGGTCCTGGGAGCCACCGCGCTCTCGGCCATGCCGACCTTCGCCCAGCTCTTCGTCGCCGCTCCGGGTGCTGCCCTGACCGGCATGGATCTCGAGCGTGCTGCCTTCGTCCTGCGCAAGCGGGCCGAGCGCGACACCGACGTCTACTTCCCGTCGTTGTCCTCGCGCACCCTGGGCTACAAGGGCATGCTCACCACCGAGCAGCTCGAGCAGGTCTTCCCCGACCTCTCCGACGAGCGCGTGGCCTCCGCGGTCGCCGTCGTCCACTCGCGCTTCTCGACCAACACGTTCCCGTCCTGGCCGCTGGCACACCCGTTCCGCTTCATCGCGCACAACGGTGAGATCAACACGGTCAAGGGCAACCGCAACTGGATGCGCGCCCGTGAGGCCCTGCTGGCCTCGGACAAGTTCGGTGACCTCGAGCGAGTCTTCCCGATCTGCACCCCCGAGGCCTCGGACTCCGCCTCCTTCGACGAGGTGCTCGAGCTGCTGCACCTCGGTGGTCGCTCGCTGCCGCACGCGGTGCTGATGATGATCCCCGAGGCGTGGGAGAACAACCAGACCCTCGACGAGAAGCGCCGCGACTTCTACGAGTTCCACTCCACCATGATGGAGCCGTGGGACGGGCCGGCGTGCGTCGTCTTCACCGACGGCACCCAGATCGGTGCCGTGCTCGACCGCAACGGTCTGCGTCCCTCGCGCTACTGGGTCACCAAGGACGGCCTCGTCGTGCTCTCCTCCGAGGTCGGCGTCCTCGACCTCGACCCGGCCGACATCGAGCGCAAGGGCCGTCTCGAGCCCGGCAAGATGTTCCTGGTCGACACCGCCGAGCACCGCATCGTCGAGGACGACGAGATCAAGGACTCCCTGGCCGGCGAGCACCCCTACGGGGAGTGGCTGCGCGAGGGCCTGATCAAGCTCAACGAGGTTCCCGACCGCGAGCACGTCGTGCACACGCACGCCTCGGTCGCGCGCCGTCAGCAGGTCTTCGGGTACACCAACGAAGAGCTGCGCGTCATCCTCGCGCCGATGGCCAACACCGCCGGTGAGGCGCTCGGCTCGATGGGTACCGACACCCCGATCGCGGCGCTGAGCGAGAAGCCGCGCCTCATCTTCGACTACTTCTCCCAGCTGTTCGCCCAGGTGACCAACCCGCCGCTGGACGCCATCCGCGAGGAGCTCGTCACCTCGCTGTGGGGCACCGTCGGCCCGGAGAGCAACCTGCTCGAGCCGTCGCCCGACTCCTGCCGCCAGGTCGTGCTGCCCTTCCCGGTCCTCTCCAACGACGACCTGGCGAAGCTGCGCCACGTGCACGTCGACAACGACCGCCCCGAGTTCGTCACCCACGTCGCGCGTGGCCTCTACGAGGTCGCCGGCGGCGGTGCCGCGCTCAAGGCCCAGATCGACGAGATCTGCAAGCAGGTCTCGGCCGCGATCGAGGACGGCGCCCGGATCATCGTCCTCTCGGACCGTCACTCGACGGCCGACCTGGCCCCGATCCCGTCGCTGCTGCTGACCGCCGCGGTGCACCACCACCTGGTGCGCGAGAAGACCCGCACCCAGGTCGGTCTGGTCGTCGAGGCGGCGGACGTCCGCGAGGTCCACCACGTCGCGCTGCTGCTCGGCTACGGCGCCTCCGCGGTCAACCCGTACCTGGCCATGGAGACCGTCGAGGACCTCGCCCGCGACGGCCACTACGTCAAGGTCGAGCCCGAGGTCGCCGTCAAGAACCTGATCAAGGGTCTGGGCAAGGGCGTCGTGAAGGTGATGTCCAAGATCGGTGTCTCGACCGTCGCGTCGTACACCGGTGCGCAGATCTTCGAGGCCATCGGCCTGGCGCAGGACGTCGTCGACCAGTACTTCACCGGCACCACCTCCAAGCTCGGTGGCATCGGCATCGACACCATCGCCGAGGAGGTGGCGCGTCGTCACGCGACCGCCTACCCGCGCGGTGGCGTCCTGCCGCACAACCGCGAGCTGAACGTCGGCGGCGAGTACCAGTGGCGTCGCGAGGGCGAGCCGCACCTGTTCGACCCGGACACGGTCTTCCGCCTGCAGCACTCGACCCGCCAGGGCCGCTACGACATCTTCAAGCAGTACACCCAGAGCATCGACGAGCAGTCCGAGCGCCTGATGACCCTGCGTGGACTGTTCAAGTTCAACTCCGACCGCCAGCCGATCTCGATCGACGAGGTCGAGCCGGTCAGCGAGATCGTCAAGCGCTTCTCCACCGGCGCCATGTCGTACGGCTCCATCTCCAAGGAGGCGCACGAGAACCTCGCCATCGCGATGAACCGCCTCGGCGCGAAGTCGAACACCGGTGAGGGCGGCGAGGACCCCGAGCGTCTGTACGACCCGGAGCGTCGCTCGTCGATCAAGCAGGTCGCCTCCGGACGTTTCGGCGTCACCTCGGAGTACCTGACCAATGCCGACGACATCCAGATCAAGATGGCCCAGGGTGCGAAGCCCGGTGAGGGCGGCCAGCTGCCCGGCAACAAGGTCTACCCGTGGGTGGCCAAGACCCGCCACTCCACCCCGGGCGTCGGCCTGATCTCGCCGCCGCCGCACCACGACATCTACTCGATCGAGGACCTGGCCCAGCTGATCCACGACCTGAAGAACGCGAACCCGGCTGCCCGGGTGCACGTGAAGCTGGTCTCCGAGGTCGGCATCGGCACCGTCGCCGCGGGCGTCTCCAAGGCACATGCGGACGTCGTCCTGGTCTCCGGCCACGACGGTGGTACCGGCGCCTCGCCGCTCACCTCGCTCAAGCACGCCGGCGGTCCCTGGGAGCTCGGCCTGGCCGAGACCCAGCAGACCCTGCTGCTCAACGGACTGCGCGACCGCATCGTCGTCCAGGCCGACGGACAGCTGAAGACCGGTCGTGACGTCGTCATCGCTGCGCTGCTGGGTGCCGAGGAGTTCGGTTTCGCGACCGCGCCCCTCGTCGTCTCCGGCTGCGTCATGATGCGCGTCTGCCACCTCGACACCTGCCCTGTGGGTGTGGCCACCCAGAACCCGGAGCTGCGCAAGCGCTTCTCCGGCAAGCCCGAGTTCGTGGTGAACTTCTTCCAGTTCATCGCCGAGGAGGTGCGTGAGCTGCTCGCCGAGCTCGGCTTCCGCACCCTCGAGGAGGCCGTCGGCCAGGTCCAGGTGCTCGACACCGTGGACGCGGTCGACCACTGGAAGGCCGAGGGTCTCGACCTGGCGCCGATCCTGCACAAGGTGGAGAACCCGGCCCAGTTCGCCGACCAGGACCTGTACAACACCAAGGTGCAGGACCACGGCCTCGACAAGGCCCTCGACAACGAGCTGATCAAGATCGCCGCTCCGGCGATCGAGAACGGCGAGCCCGTCCGCGCCCAGGTCAAGGTCAAGAACGTCAACCGCACCGTGGGCACCATGCTCGGCCACGAGGTGACCAAGCGTCACCGCGGCGCCGGCCTGCCCGACGGCACGATCGACATCACCTTCACCGGTTCCGCCGGTCAGTCGTTCGGTGCCTTCGTCCCCAGGGGCATCACGATGCGCCTCGAGGGTGACGGCAACGACTACGTCGGCAAGGGGCTCTCGGGCGGTCGCATCATCGTGCGTCCGGCTCGCGAGGCCACCTTCGCGGCACGGGACAACGTCATCGCCGGAAACACCATCGGCTACGGCGGCACCTCGGGCCAGATCTTCCTGTCGGGTCGCGTGGGCGAGCGCTTCTGCGTCCGCAACTCGGGCCTGACGGCGGTCGTGGAGGGCGTGGGAGACCACGGCTGCGAGTACATGACCGGTGGTCGCGTCGTCGTCCTCGGTCCGACCGGACGCAACTTCGCCGCCGGTATGTCGGGTGGCTACGCGTTCGTCCTGGACCTGGACGCCGACAAGGTCAACCGCGAGCTGGTGGACCTCTCGCCCGTCGAGGGTGAGCGGGTCGCCGAGCTCGAGGCGATCGTGCGTGAGCACTTCGAGGAGACCGGTTCCGCGGTCGCCGAGGAGCTGCTCGCCGACTGGCCCGCTGCGGTGGGCCGCTTCACCGAGGTCATGCCTCGGGACTACCGCCGCGTGCTCGACGCACGCGCCGAGGCCCTCGCCGAGGGCCTGACCGAGGACGAGGCTGCTGCGCGCATCATGGAGGTGCTTCATGGCTGACCCGAAGGGCTTCCTCAATGACGCTTTCCCTGCGCTCCGGTTTCGGCAGCGCGCGCCGGTTGACCTTCTGGTTCTGGTTCAGCGGAAT
>JAZQNT010000363.1:0-2033 GCA_045627505.1 Nocardioides sp. | reverse complement strand
AGACGGCCGAACCGGCGACGAAGACGTCGGCGCCGGCCTCCGCGCAGCGCTCGATGGTCTCAAGGCTGACGCCGCCGTCGACCTGCAGCCAGGTCTCCACGCCGTGCTTCTCCATCAGGGCGCGGGCGCGGCGGATCTTCGGGAGGCACAGGTCAAGGAACTTCTGGCCGCCGAACCCGGGCTCCACGGTCATGATCAGGAGCATGTCGAGCTCCCCGAGCATGTCCTCGTACTGCTCGATCGGGGTCGCGGGCTTGAGCGCCATCGAGGCGCGGGCACCCTGGGCGCGGATCTCGCGGGCGAGGCGCACCGGCGCCTTCGCCGCCTCGGCGTGGAAGGTGATCGAGCCGCAGCCGGCCTCGGCGTAGGCAGGCGCCCAACGGTCGGGGTCCTCGATCATCAGGTGGGCGTCGAAGGGCAGGTGGGTGTGCTTGCGCAGGCTCTCGACGACCGGCAGGCCCAGCGTCAGGTTGGGCACGAAGTGGTTGTCCATCACGTCCACGTGGACCCAGTCCGCGGACTCGATGCGGGCGACCTCCGCGCCCAGTGCGGCGAGGTCGGCGTTCAGGATGGACGGCGTGATCTGGATTCCCACGATGCGGATTCTAGGTCGCGCGTGCCATCGGGCCTGCATCCCCCCGACCGGGGTGGCCCGGGCGGCCCCGGGCGGGTCAGGCCGACGGGACGGGCGACTCCCCCGCCGCCTCGTCCCTCTCCGCCCAATCGAGCAGGACGCGCGCGTCGAAGTCCCAGTCATCGATCTCGGCGTGCAGGTCCCCGATCTCGGCGAACCGCGCGGGCATGGTGCGCAAGGTGAAGTCGTCGGGCTCGCAGTCGCCCACCTCGTCCCAGAGCACGGGGGCGCTGACCCGGCCGTTGGGCACCCCGCGCACGGAGTAGGCAGCCGCCACCGTGTGGTCGCGCGCGTTCTGCCCCCAGTCGATGAAGACGCGTGCGGGGTCACGGTCCTTGCGCCACCACTCGGTGGCCACGTCGTCGGGAAGGCGACGCCGCACCTCCTGGGCGAAGGCAGCACCGCCGCGCCGCAGCTGCCCGAACTCCAGGTCCGGGGCGATCCGGACGAAGATGTGCAGGCCGCGTCCGCCGCTGGTCTTGGGGAAGCCGACCGCGCCGAGCTCCTCCAGCACCTCGCGCACCGTCACGGCAACCCGTCGCACCTGCTCCCAGTCGGATCCGGGTCCGGGGTCGAGGTCGATGCGCCACTCGTCGGGACGCTCGACGTGGTCGCGCCGGCTGTTCCACGGATGGAACTCCACGGTCGACATCTGCACCGCCCAGGCCACCTGGGACAGCCGGGTGACACACAGCTCCTCCACCACCCGGTCGAACCGGGGAAAGTGCACCCCCACGGTCTCGACCCAGGCGGGTGCTCCGGCGGGAAGCTTCTTCTGGTGCACCTTCTCACCCGCGAGCCCCGTCGGGAACCGGTGGAGCATGCAGGGACGCTCGTACAGCGCGTTGACCACGCCCTTGCCCACGGTGAGGTAGTAGTCGAGGAGGTCGAGCTTGGTGGCCCCGATCTCCGGAAAGTACACCCGATCAGGATTGGTCAGGCGGACAGCCACGTCGTCGACCTCGACCTCCACGTACGGCGCCCCAGTAGCCATGGATCCAACCTAGACGCGCCGCCCGCGGGACGCGACCCCCCTCGATCGGCCCAAAGAGTCGGCAGCCCGGAGAGTCAGCGCCCGGAGCCAGCAGCCGAGGACCAGCAGCGCGTGCAGCGGTCGGCCACCTGCCGCCCACTGCCAACCGTCGGAGGGACACACCGTGGTCGGGATCCTCAGAGCCTGCGGAGGGTGACGGCGAACATCGCGTCACTGGCGTCGATGTGCGGCCACAGCTGGAACCGGGACTCCTCGACCACGTCGTCGCGCTCGGCGCGCACCGCGGCGACCACCCCCGAGGTCTCCTCCAGCACCGGTGAACAGGTCGCGTAGACCACCACGCCCCCCGGACGTACCGAGTCCACGGCAGTGCGCAGCAGCTGCTTCTGCAGGTCGACGAGCTCC
>JAZQNT010000362.1:0-25894 GCA_045627505.1 Nocardioides sp. | reverse complement strand
AAGCAGAATACGGTAAAGACCTTCACCGTATTCCTTGGCAAGAGTTTCAAGAGTCTTACGGTTGCCGATGTAACGGTAAACCGCTTGTTTGTAAACGGCGACGATACCTATAAGTATCCGCAGGTTGTTAAGTCTGTTGCTTTGGCAGCAGATGGCAAGAGCGCAGAGGTTGAAGTATTCTCCGCACTTGCAAATAATGAGAAGTACGAAGTAAAGCTTACCGGTTCCGATCCGGTTACCTTCAAGGCATCCGCAGGCAAGCCGGCAACGATGACCCTTTCTGCAAGCGCAGATAAGGCAGGAGACCCGTTTATTGCAGCGAATGCGGAAGACCAGAAGATTTATGCACGTCTTTTTGATGCCAACGGTGTCGATGTAACGACCGATGCTATGCAGTCTTCCATCATTTATGAGCCGAAGACCTACTCGGATGACGGTTCCTACTATGTAGCAGGAGACCTCATCTGGTTTGCAAAGGAAGGCCTTTCCGTAGTCGTTTCCGCAGAGTACATGAGCGGCGAGTTCGATGAGAACGGCAACGCAGTCGGCAATGTAAAGGCTGAGGCTGAGTTCTTCGCCGTAACGCCGAACGCTACTTCTTTTGCAGGTCTGGTAAAGGGCTTTGTATTCACTGAAGAATATGATCTGTACAACAATTTCGATTATTATGTCAAGATTGAAATGGCGGCCGGCAACCAGGAAGAAATGGAGAAGCTTTTGCTTGAGGCATTCAAGGAACGTGGCAGGTCTAGCCTCACCATGGATGAAGAAGATGTTACACTTGGTGCGATTGTTAAGGACTCCACCGGCAAGGAATGGCTCATCGGAGGTGGCTTCGGCGTAAACGAGATTCCGGGAGTAGGAACCTTCTCTTTCGAAGAAGTAACCCCGAATGTGGCTGCACTTTATAAGGATGAAAATGGAGATGAGGTTGTACTTTATCAGACCGGTAATGCAACCTTTATCCTGAACCTGACGACGGCAGACGGCAAGACGATGCCGGTTGGCAGCGTTACGCTGGAAGTACTTCCGGCACGTGTACCGACAAAGATGGTTCCGGACAAGCCGCAGGTAACCATCGCAAACGGAAGGTTCTGTTGGGACGAAATCGAATTTAAGGTATACGACCAGTACGGTGACCGTATTTTGAAGGTAGAGGAGGCAACAAGGCCTACCGATTCTTACTATAATTCTTTCAACTATTCTTATACCTATTACTGGGATATGGATGAGGAACTTCAGAACTTCGCTATTGAACCGGGCAATCCGACACAGAAATGGTTGGAAGAGTGCTGCGATCTGATTATAGAGGCGGGTAGCGGCAGATTGGCATTGGGTATTGACGCCGAGCTTATTGCAGAGTGTGCAGAGAGCGACAACGGCAAATATACCTTCAATCTGGTTTATACCTGTGACGGTGTTACGGTGAAGGCACCGATTACGGTACTTGTCAGAACCCCGGATTACGGCAGCGATAAGGGAGATTCTATTGCTATCGAAATTCGTGAGAATACTTTGGACGGAGACATTGCGTTCAATGCGAAGAATGAGATGGCATATATCACGAAGGGCGGTGTCGAGAGCTTTGCAAAGATGATGAGCGGCAGAATGGATTACTATTCGTGGATTGCATTTGACTGCTTTGTAATGAACAACGGAGTAAAGAAGGATTACCTCGACGTTTTGCCGTACCCGTCCGATTTGAACGGTGCACAGGCAGACGAGTACTATTTCAAGGTTATGTACAACGGCAAGGATATTACCGCAAGTGACAGCGTATGGGGAATGTACAATACAGTTACGGCATATCCTTGGGTAGAACTGGATTTGGCTGACTTTGACGAAAATGACAACCTTGACGAACTTTATGAAGACTACTATATCGATTATACTGATATCGGAGGCGGAACCTATACGTTGATTCTCTACAAGGGAGTTGAGGTAAGCGGAAAGGTTCAGCTCGTTCAGCAGAAGCAGGCAAGCAAGACGGTTATCTGTACTCCGTCCTCTTACCAGTTTGCAGGCAGAACAGCAGAGTCAATTGATCCGGAACCGGATTTCCTGGATTTCCTGGAGTGTCTGAGCTTCAAGGATGATCTTGGAAGATTGATTAACGCAGAGACAATTGAGGATTTCGGGTACCAGTATATGTGCGAACCGTATTTTGACTGTGTTTGGGCATCGGATTACGTTCGTGTGAACTATGCTATTTTCTACGAAGATATATTCTATGGTGTAATCCCGTACAAGATTCCGGTTAACGTAACCCTGAAGATTAATAAGTAATTCTTTCCATGCAATTATCTTGCAAATGTAACAAAAACTTCTCACAAGGCCGGCGATGGTGGAAACCATCGCCGGTTTTTTGGGTTTCCTGCCGGTGGAGGCTGCCGGCCAGGCCCACCAGAAGAAAGAAACTTCCCAGCGCCTGGGGAAATGAGAAGGCGTCGAAGAGCGCCAACGACACGGCCCCGCCCACGATCCCGGCCGCCAGGGCGAACGCCAACTGACGTTCACTCCCCGTGCACCGCCGGGCGGCGCGGAGCGAAGCGTTCACGGACACCACCACCAGCACGAGCAGCGCGCCCACCACCACCACGCCCCCACCGACCAACAGGTTCAGGTACTGGTTGTCGAAGATCCAGTACCTCGGGAGGAACGTCCCCACCCCCCGACCGAGCCAGGGGTGGTTGCTCCAGTTGTCCCACCCCACGGACCAGCTGTCGCTCCGGGACGTGACCGAGGGGTCCTCGGCCGCACCGACGAACAGGCCCCGCAGACTCCCCATGAGTCCGGGGATCGTCACGGCGGCCACCGTCAGGAGCAGCAAGGCAGCTCCCAGGCCTGCCAATCGGGCACGAACCCCCCAGCCCAGCAGCATGACGCAGAAGGCCACCGCACCGCAGACCAGCGCGGTCCGGGATCCCGAGACCAGGATCACGGCGGGCACGGCGACAGCGATTGACCTCATCAGCCACGGCCGCGCCCGCTCTCGCACGGCGACCGCGACCACCAGCGGCATGCACATGGCCAGCACCGAGGCCAGCTCGATCGGGTGCACTGACGTGCCGCTCGGTCGGGTGATCTGCCCCCGCTGGACCAGCGCGAGCCCTTGCGGCTCGGACAGCCCGGGCAACGACAGGCGGTCGACCCACACCTCCCCAGTGACGATCTGGACCACGACCAGCATCGTGAGAGCCCCCAGGAGCAACGTCCAACGACGCGCAAGCTCCCACAACCGGTCCCAGGAACGGATTGCGTCGACGGCGACGCAGACGAGGCCCGTCACCCCGACCATGCGGATCAGGGCACCGTCGGCCGGTGCACGTTCGTCCGCCGGGATCGCCAGCCCTGCGGAGTGCGCGTAGGCCAGGGTGACGGCAGCAAGGAACAGCAACGCCGCCGCCCGCACGCGCGACGGCGTGTCCGTGGACGTCTCCACGCGACTCACCAGTGCCCACAACCACCACAGGAAGCAAGCGGCCGCCAACAGCGTGCTGGGGCCACCCACCTGCCCGAGTGCCTGGATGACCATCGACGAGGGAACACAGAACAACAGGACGAGGTAGACGGTCAGCATGCTCACCCCGTCGACCCCCACCCTTCGAGGAGGCCGGATCGCGGCACCGTCGGAGCGCCGCGAGGTTTGCGTGGTCACCGCCGTCGGCGGGAGTTGCTCCACCGCCCACCTGCCCCGGGCTCGGCCACCAGTTCCTTCTCCACCTGCGCGACCGGAGGAGCCTCCCCCGCCATCACCGGTTCAGGTTCCGGCAGGGGCTCGGACTCCTCCACCGCCACCTCCTCCGTGGAAGTCCCCGGTCGGGTCCGGCGCCTGGACTGCAACAGGGCGTCCCCAGCACCGATGGCAAAGAGGGCGAGGAGCCCCAGGGCGCCACCCACCATGACGCCCGCACGAATCCGGTCCTTGTGACTCGCCGTGGGCGAGGCCTGACGGGTCAGCGTGTAGGCGGTGATGCGTGCACCCTTCTTGATCTCGAGTCCGCCCTGGATCTCGTTCAGGTGCCGCGGAACGGAATCTGTGATGGCCGTGACCGCCTCACCGGCCACGACCCGGTCGGATCCCTGCACCGTGAGGACCACCACCGGTGCGCTGCCCAGCACGTCAGGAGTGGCCGAGTACGTGATTCCCGGGAACTCCTCCGCAACCTCCTCGGCGGCGTCCTTGGCCATCATCACGCCCACGAGGATGTCGCGGGTCTCGGTCAAGGAGCCCAGGTAGAACAGGGGGTTCCCTCGCGTGTAGTCGGGCCCGTCCTCGTTGGCAACCCGGGAGACCTCGGGGGGCAGGAGGAGCACCGTGGAGGAGTAGCTCCAAACGGCAGGCGTGCGTTGCACCACCACGCCAGCGGCGGCCACAACCGCAAGCAAAGCGACAACTGCGGCAACCCACCGTCGCCGCAGAACGCTGCTAGTGTCTTCCAACCGCACGACTGCCCCCTCTGCACGTCCGGCCACAGTGTGACATGCGGCTGGCCGTCATGGGGCTGGCTGATGCAAGGCGATCCACAGGCGGGAGCCATGACACTTCTGGACTTCTTCGGAGCACTGCGACGCCGCTGGTTCGTCGCAGTGCTCGGCCTCGTGCTCACACCTGCCCTCTTCGGCCTCCTCGCCACGAAGCCGCCGGTCTACACGGCGCACCAGCGGCTGGTGTTCCTCACCCCACACTCGAAGACCAACGCGAACGCCCTCCAGCAGCCCACTCCTGTGTCCATAGCCGCCGTTGCGGCCATGCGCAGCACGGGTGCTCCGTTGAGGATGGCCACCAGCAACTCACAGGTCCCCCTGTTCGCGCGCGGCGTGACCGACGGCGACTGGACCTCCCTCGAGCACAGCGGCAACCAGTGGAACGCATTCGCCCCCACCCCATACGTACGGGTCGAGGCGAGCGGAAGCTCGCCCGAAGTGGTCCAGCGCCGCATCGCCGAACAGGCGGACGGTCTCATCAACGCGGTCCGAGAGCTCGAGGAGGAGTTCGGAAGCTCACCCTCGCAGCAGGTGACCATCACCAAGTCGCCCGAGACGGTCGAGGTGCACTGGGTCCCGCCGAGCCGATCTCGTGCCATGCTCGGCACCGCGTTGCTCGGGCTGGGTTCCACCGTGGCCGCCGTGGCTGCCCTCGACCGGGCGATGGGAGCATCCCGTAGTCGTGCGCCCGCGCTGACGCCCCGCGCCCGCGGGCGCATCCCACAGACGCCCCGCCCGGGCGAACAGCAGGTGCCTGCTCGGACCTGAGGCCCGGGGCCATCGGGCCGGATCACCAGTCGGGCAGCACCGTCGAGCCGGCTCCCTCCAGCCGTGTACAACCACCCGCAATCGCACTATGGTCTGCGCACACGTGACCGAACGTCCTTCAGGAAGAGGAACCGTGCGCTCCGACCGCTCCGCTCGTCCTCTGGTCGTCTGGCGCGCAGGCGTCTACTGGGACTCCGTCACCGGAACCGACCGGCAACTCGTCACGCACCTGGCGGAATGGGTGGACGTGCTGTGGGTGGACCCGCCCTGCTCCGTCACCTCCCGTCCGGCGGCCGCAACGCTGAGACCACGGTGCACGGCTGTCACCCCTGGGGTACGTCGTCTGACGGTCACGGCTCCGCCGCTGGCGATGCGGCGTGGCGTCGTGGGCGTCACCGAAGGACTCGTGGGGGCCGCCGTACGCACGGTGCTGCGCCGCGACGGGCGCCAGCCGGTTGGCGTGGTCGGTACGGCTCCCTTCGCCTCACTGCGCCTGACGTCGTCGCCGCGCCGCCTGTACTACGCGACGGACGACTTCGTCGCCGGTTCCTCGCTGATCGGGCACAGTGCGGAGCGTCTACGCCGCGCGGAGTCGGCCCGGCTCGCGGAGGCCACCGTCGCGGGCAGCGTCTCCGCAGACGTGGTCGCGCGCTGGGACGCCGATATCGCGACCTTCGTCATGCTCAACGGCTGCGACACCTCGCACTACCGCGACGTCGACCGGATCACGCCCGCGTTCAACCGTGTCCCGGGGCGCCACACCGCCGGCCTGGTCGGGCACCTCTCCCCCCGGATCGACCTCACCCTCCTGGAGGCGGTGGCCGCCGCCCCCCTCCACCTGTTGGTGGTGGGGCCGCGGGTCGACGGATGGGGAGGATCGCGCTTCGACTCCCTGGTGGCGCAACCCAACGTCACGTGGGTGGGTCCGCAGCCCTACGAGTCCCTGCCTTCCTACGTGCAGGCCATGGACGTGGGCCTCACGCCCTACGCCGACACGTCCTTCAACCGTGCCAGTTCGCCGCTCAAGACGCTCGAGTACCTGGCGGCGGGGCGTCCGGCGGTCTCCACCGACCTGCCTGCTGCTCGCGGGCTGGCGCGTGACTGCGTGACGATCGCGACCGCTCCGCAGCAGTTCGCCGACGCGGCGGTTCGAGTGGCCGCCACCAGCCAGGGCTCGCGGGACGCCTGCCGGGCCGAGGCCGAGCGCCACAGCTGGCGACAGAGAGCCCTCGAGCTGCTCGACCGGATGGGACTGCCCCAGGGCGAGGAGCTCAGATCGGTCGCGCGTTGAAGTCGTCCCGCCGGGCACGTCCCTGCAGCGCCTCCCACCTGGTGCGCACCTTGTACCTCCCCAACCTGACGCTGCTGATCCAGGCATCGCTCCACACGGGTGCCCGTTGGGCTCGTGCCTGCTGGTAGACCGACTCCACCTTGGCCGCGGCTGCCTCGAGACTGAACCGGTGCTCCACGAGTGCCCGTCCGAACGCTCCGAGCTCCTCGATGCGCGCCGAGTCGTCCAGCAAGGGCTCCAGCGCCCTGCACAGGGCCTGCACGGCTTCGCCCGGGCCGAGGGTGTCGCGCCCGTACCACCCCTGCTCGAGGAACGTGTCGACGCTGTCCGGGGTGAGGGTGCGGAAGAAGCCCCCCTCGCCCTGCACCACGACCGGCTTGGCGAAGGCCATGGCACGCAGCGCGGAGCCGCCCATGGCCAGGCAGACGTCCGCGGAGTCGTAGGCAGCCCGGGGGTCGGGGAGCGAGCCCGTCAGGTGCACGACGGGACGACCGAGCTCGCGGTGGACCTCGTCCACCGCCCGCTCCACCTCCGGCCGCGCCGGGCCGTCCCCCACCACGACCAGCTCGACCGAACGACCCGCACGGGCCAGCGATCCCACCGCACGTACAGCCGTCACGATGCCCTCGAGCTTGAGCTCGTGCGCCAACCGGGAGACCACCACGATCCTGTGAGCCGCCCGGGGTGCGCCTGTGACGTCGCGCCCTCCCCCCTGCCCGGGGTTGTTGAAGTGGACGTCGACCGGAGGCTCCATCAGGTGCACCGGCCCGATGCGGGTGCCCGCCACGGCCCTTCGGATGCGCTCTGTGCCGACGAACAGGTGGGAGCTGGAGGGAAGGAAGTCGGCAACGCCCATCGACAGGATCGTCCCCACCAGCACCGGGCCGCTCCCGGCCGACCGCAGCCCGGACAACGCGGCGAACCCTTCGAGGATCGGGGGCCACTCGTAGCCGTGGACCACGTCGATCCCCCGGTCCCGCACGAGCTTCCGCAACTCGACCACCCGCTCAGGAGCGGGCACGAACGGGGAACGCCGGCGGCGTACGACCTCCAGGCCCCGCTCCCTCGCGTAGGGGACGAGGTCGCCGTCGTCCGCGTAGACCACCACCTCGTGCCCACGGGCACGGACGGCGGCGGCCACCTCAACCGCGTTGAGCTGACTACCCCCCATCTCCATGGCGTGTGGGTAGACCAGGACTCTCATGCTGTTCCCTTTCTGAAGACGGCTGCGTCCTCGCGGACTGCCCAGAGTCCCGCCGCGCACACGGCTCCGACCAGCGTTCCCGCCAGCGCCAGACCACTGAAGGTGCTCGACACGACGTGGACGCAGGCGCCCGCCAGCGCTGCCGCCGACAGCCCCAAGGCGGACGGAAGTAGCACGGCGCGCAGGACGGGACCGGGCGTGACGCCGAGCCGCGCGAGTTCCCGCAGGTACATCGGGGTGCTGACCAGGAGGCTGACGACCGCCAGCGCGAGGGCCGCACCGGCAGGCCCCTGCCCCACTCCGACCCACATGGCCGGTACCAAAAGGATCAGCCACACCACCTGGATCGTGAGGATCGCGCCCGTCCGGCGGCGCACCACCAGGTAGTCGTAGGAGAGCTCGAAGACGATGCGGAGTGCCGCCAGGAGCGCCAGCCACCGCAGCACCGGAGCCGCCGCGTCCCACTGCTTCCCGTAGACGAACCGGATGAGCTCAGGGGCCGTCACGGCGATCGCCGCACAGACAGGGAAGGCGACCACCGCCACCGGACGGAGGACCTGTACGAAACCGCGCCGCAGGGCGTCCGGGTCGTCCTGCATGCGCGCGAACATCGCCGGGGCAACACTTCGCAGGGGCTGGGAGAACAGGGCGACCGGCCAGCTGGCCAGGTTGAAGGCGAGCACGTAGAAGCCGAGCTGTACGGGCCCCAGAAGACTCCCGACCATCAGCTGGTCGAGGAAGGAGACGAGGAAGACGACCACACTGGCCCCGGCGAGCGGCAGGCCGAAGTGCAGCAGGTGGCGGGCGACGCCGCGGTCCCAGCCGAACCGCAAGGGCTGGGGCGAATAGTGCAGCATGAGTACGCCGGACACCAACGCCCCCGTGAGGCGGCCCACGACCAGGCTCATGGCGCCGAGCCCCAGCAGGGCGGCAACCAAGGAGACCGCGGCTCCCAGCCACACGTTGACCTGGTCGACCACCATGCGCTGGTCCTGCCGGAAGGCACGTTGGATCAGGGCCGCAGGCGTGGCGACCACACCGTTCACGAGGATGCACACGGAGAGCAGACGCACCAACGGTGCAGCCTCGGGGGCCCCCATCAGGTTCGCGAAGGGTCCCGCAGCGGCCATCGCGCCCAGCATCAACAGCGTGCTCGAAGCCGTGGAGATGGTGGTCACGGTGGGTGCGATCCCGGCCGGATCCTCACGCCACCGCACGATGGCCAGGCTCACCCCCAGCTCGTTGAAGCTGAGCACCGCCATCAGGGCAACCAGGGCGACCGCGAAGACGCCGAACTCCTCCGGCCCCAGGAGGCGGGCCAGCACGATGCCCACGGCCAGGGTGCCCAACCGGGCTGATCCCGTGTTGACGAGGCTCCACAGCAGCGCCGTCCCGGGGCGCACGGCACGCTCGGCGCGCCGTGTGCCACCGGCACGGCGTCGGGTCGTCGGTGGCGCGCCGCCGCCCTCGGTCTGCCGCGTGTCCTCCGTCGCCCTCACGTGGCTTCCGCGACCGCGTCCGCCAGGGCGTTGACCACGTGTGCCTGCTGCGCCTCGGTGAGGTGCGGGTGCATCGGCAGGGAGAGGATCCGCCTGGCCGCCTCCTCCGCGACCGGGAAGCTGCCCGGTCCCAGCCCCAGGTGCGAGTAGGCGCGGGTGAGGTGGACCGGAGTCGGGTAGTGCACGCCCGTGCCGATCCCGGCGGCCGCGAGGTGCTCCTGCACCCGATCGCGCTCCGGGACCCTCACGACGTACAGGTGCCACACGTGCTCGTTGCCGGGTGCAGTGCTCGGGAGCCGGACGTGAGCGACCCCGTCGAGCATCGCCGTGTACCTCTCGGCCGCGTCCCGTCTGAAGCCGTTCCACTTCTCCAGCCGTGCCAGCTTCGCGCGCAGGTACACGGCCTGCACCGTGTCCAGGCGGGAGTTGAATCCCACCACGTCATGGGCGTACTTCGACGGGGAGCCATGCGCTCCGATCACCCGGACCCGGGCTGCGACCTCATCGTCGTTGGTCGTCACCCCACCGGCATCCCCCGCGGCACCCAGGTTCTTTCCGGGGTAGAAACTGGTCGCGGCGACGCGCCCCAAGGACCCGGCAGGTCGCCCGTGCCGGCGCGCCCCCTGCGACTGGGCCGCGTCCTCCACGACCGGGATGCCACGCTCCGCGCACAGCGACTCGATGAGTTCCACCGGTGCCGTCTGACCGAACAGGTGCACCGGAACGACTGCCTGGGTGCGCTCGGTGAGCGCCCGCTCGACGGCTTCGGGATCGATCAGCAGGTGCTCCTCGTCCACGTCGACCGGAACAGGCGTGGCCCCGATCCTGGAGACAGCCTCTGCGGTGGCGATGAACGTGTTGGCCGGGAGCACCACCTCGCCGCCAGCCGTCACCCCGACGGCACGCAGGGCGAGCTCGAGCGCATCGGTGCCGTTGGCCACGCCCACGCAGTGCCGGGCGTCGACGTAGCGGGCGTACTCCTGCTCGAACGCGGTCACCTCGGGGCCACCGATGAAGGCCGTGCGGGAGAACACCGAGTCGAGGCCGGGGCGTACCTCGGCGGCGATCTCCTGGTGCTGGGAGGCAAGGTCCACCAAGGGAATGTTCATCACTGCGCCTCCTGGCGCTCGGGGGCGGGGCGCGCGGGCACACCCACCCAGGTCTGTTCATCGGGCAGGTCCCTCACCAGTGCGGCACCCATCCCCAGGACTGCGTCACGGCCGACACGGACGCCGTTGCGGACGGACGCCGACATGCCGAGGTAGGCACCACTGCCCACCCGGACGCCACCGCCCACCGTGACTCCGGCGCACAGGGTGGCGAAGTCCTCCACCCGGTCGTCATGGGTCAGGGTCACCTGCGGCATCAGGACCACGTGACGCCCGACCTGGACGTCGGCAGTCATGACCACCCCGGCAAGGACGATCGAGCCGGCTCCGACACTGCAACCGGCGGCCACCGACGCCGAAGGATGGATCAGCGTGGCCCAGCGCGGCTCCGGCACCCCGGCAAGGGTGAGTCGCTCGACCAGGGCCCGTCGGGCAGCGCCGCTGCCGGCGCAGACCAGGACCTCGTGGTCGTCGAACTCGGGGACGAGGTCGAGGCCACCCACCACCGGGTGCCCGGAGACCGAACTCCCCCACAGCCGGCGGTCGTCGTCGAGCACGCGCACCTCGTCGTACTGACCCGTCAGCGCGACGACTGCCAATGCCTCGCGCGCCAACCCCCCGGCAGCCACCACCAGCAGGCTGCTCACCGGGCGCCCACCACCTGTGGCTCGCTGGCGCCGAGGGTGGGCGCCACCAGACGACCGTCCCCGGCGAGACTCTCGTCCGCCGCGCGGAGCACGGACAGCACCCGCAGCCCGGCCTGCCCGTCGGTCCGGGGAGCCCGCCCCGCCCGGATGCTCTCGGCGAACTCCTCGACCATCGTGGCGAGGGCCTCCCGCTCGGGCAGCGCAGGTGCCCAGGTGTCGCCCAGTCGGTAGTTGATCCCGGCCGCGGCCCGCTCGTTGCGGTCCAGCGGCTCCCGGACGAGGTCGACGCCGCGATCGTAGACGCTCAGTCGCTGGTGGGGGTTGAGGTCGTCCCAGACCAAGGTGCGCTTGCTCCCGCCGATCACCATCTGGCGGATCTTGGTGGGGCTCAGCCAGTTCACGTGGACGTGCGCCATCACTCCCTGGGGAAGCGGCAGAGTCAGGTGCCCGACTGATGCCTGCCCCGTGCCCAGCGGGTCGCTCCCGTGTGCCGAGACCCCGGCCGGGTCCAAGCCCCCCGGCAGGATGAAGTCGAAGACGGAGAGGTCGTGCGGGGCGAGGTCCCAGAAGACATTGACGTCTGGCTGGATGAGCCCGAGGTTGATCCGCACCGAGTCGATGAACAACAGGTCCCCCAGCGCCCCCTCCTCGATCAGCTCACGGATCTTCAGCACCGCCGGCGTGTAGCAGTAGGTGTGGTCAGCCATGAGCACCACACCCGCCTCGGCGGCGGCCCGCACCATCTCCTGACCGCCGGCGACGCTGTCCGCCAGCGGCTTCTCCACCAGCACGTGCTTGCCGGCCCTCAGCGCGGCCAGGGCGATGGGCAGATGGGTTCGCGCGGGCGTCGCCACAGCGATGGCGTCAACGTCGTCGCGCGCCAGCACCTCGTCCAGCGTGGCGACGCAGGCAACGTCGGAACGGTCCTGCACGACGCTGCGGGCCCGGTCCAGGTCGCGGTCGCAGACCGCCACCAGGCGCCAGTCCGGGCTCGTCCGGAAGTTACGGACCAGGTTGGGTCCCCAGTATCCGGCGCCGACCACGGCGACGCCGATCGTCGAGTCAGACATGACCTGCTCCTCGCACCTCGTCGATGGCGCCCAACAGCACCGCGACCACCCGCTCCTGGTCCTCGTCGGTCATTCCCGGGAACAGCGGGAGGCACAGCCCGCGCGCCTGTGCGGCGTCGCTGTGCGGCAGAGAACGCGGGACGCTGTGCGGCAGGGTCCGCAGGGCGGAAGCGTACGCCGGTTGCCGGTGTGCGTTCGGGATACCGCCACGGGCCCCGATCCCCGTCTCCTCCATCATTTCCACGACCTGACCCACGTCCACGCCCCCGTCGAGCAGCACGCAGTAGCTCTGCCAGTTCGATCGAGCCCACGACGGCTCGATGGGCAGCGTCAGGTCGCACCCCGCCAACAGCTCCGCGTAGCGGTCCGCGAGTCGCCGTCGCTCGGCAACCATGCCCGGCACCCGTCGCAACTGCCGGCGGCCGAGCGCCGCCCGCGCGTCGGTGATCCGGTGGTTCAGCCCGACGCGCTCGACGACGCCCCGTGGCCCGAGGCCGTGCTGTCGGAGCTCCCGGACGGTGGCGTCCAACTCGGCAGAACGGGTCACCACCATCCCTCCCTCGCCGGTCGTCATGACCTTGCGCGGATGGAAGGAGAAGGTCGCCACGTCGCCGTGCGGGGCACCGATCCGCTGCCAGCGGCCGTCGTCCGTCCGGACCTCGGAGCCGATGGCGCACGCGGCGTCCTCCACGACCGGCAGCCCGTGTCGCCGGGCCACCTCGAGCACCGCAGTCAGATCGCACGGCATCCCGTACTGGTGCACCACCAGCAACGCCCGGGTGCGGGGCGTCACCGCTGCCTCCAGCAGCCCGGGGTCGACGTTGAAGCCGTCCGGCTCCACGTCGACGAACACGGGCGTCGCTCCCGTCAGTGCGACGGAGTTCGCGGTGGCGATGAACGAGTGGCTCACCGTCACCACCTCGTCGCCGCTCCCGACGCCCAGGCCCAACAGGGCGAGGTGCAGGGCAGCAGTGCCGGACGAGACCGCACAGGCGTGGGACGCGCCGGTGAAGGCGGCGAACTCGCGTTCGAGCGCCTCCACCTGGGGCCCCTGGAGGAGCCACCCGGAGCGCACCACGTCCGCGGCGTCGAGCTCCTCGTCGCTGCCCAGGAGCGGTCGCGCGATCGGCAGCGGCGGGGTTCGACGCTCGTCGTCGAGTGGCTTCCCGATCCCCACGTACCTCATCCCGGCAGTGCGTACCGCCTCCGCCGACCAGGCGTTGCGTCCGTCGAGGACCACGCGCACGCCGCGCGCCGCGAGAGCCGCGAAGTCCGGCGCCGTGTAGGCGGCGTGGGCGGTGTTGAGGATGACGACGTCGTGGTGGTTATCGTCCCCTGCGGGCGCGAACCCGTGGCGCCGGATCTCCTCGTCCGTGTAGAGCGGGTCGGCGAGCGCCACCTGGGCCCCCCGCGCCTCCAGTTCCTGACGCAGCAGGAAGGCGGTGGAGAAGATCGACTCCTTGACGTCGGGTCGGAAGGCAAGTCCCATCAACAGGACCGAGGAGCCGGACAGGCCGACGCCCGCGCGCTCCAGCAGGTCGAGTGAATGGGCTGCCTGGCCGTCGTTGATCCGACGACTGCGCGCAGCGAGAGTCATCGGTACCCCGCGACGCTCCGCGTCGCGAATGAGGAAGAAGGGATAGACCGGCGTGCAGTGGCCGCCCACACCGACGCCGGGCTGCAGCAGCTGCGCCTCTCCGTCGGAGTTGATGGCCGGGAAGAGGCTGACCAGGTCGATGCCGACTTCCTCCGCGTACCCCGCCAACTCGTTCGCCAGCGCAATGTTGACGTCGCGGTAGAGCATCCCGGCCAGCTTCACCATCTCGGCGGCCTCGAGCGTCCCCACGTTGTCCACGGGGGCCCCGAGGTACTCGCGGTAGAACTCCTCACCCCGCGCGGCGGAGGCGGGGGTGATGCCGCCGACGACCTTCGGATTGACGGTGAGGTTGCGCAGCACGAACTGGCTCTTGACGCGCTCGGGCGAGAAGACGAGGTCGAAGTCCACGCCCGCCTTGAGCCCGGCCGCCTCCAACCTGGGCAGGAGCCGGGCACGGGTACCACCGACCGGCATGGTGGTCTCGAAGGAGACGAGGCAACCGGGCCTGATGGACATGGCAAGGATGTCGGCCACCGACTCGAGGGCCGCACTGTCGATGTCTGAGCCGTCGGTGAGGACTGCGGGCACGATGACGATCACCACGTCGGCGGCAGCCGCCTCCTCCCCCGTGGCCGTGCTGGCACGGAGCCTGCCCTCGTCCACCACCCGGCGCAGCAGGTCCGGGACGCCCGGCTCGTCGATCGGGCACACTCCGGCGTTGATCCCGGCGACGACGGAGGTGTTGATGTCGCAGGCGACGACCTCCGCCCCTCGATCCGCGATCTGGCAGGCCAGCGGCAGGCCCATCTTTCCGGCACCGACGACGACGACCCTCACCGCTCAGCCTCCGCCCGCAGGTGCTCCAACGTCTCTGCGAGGCCACTGGCGAGGTCGACCTGCGGCTCGAAGCCGAGTACTGCCCTGGCCTTGCTGATGTCGGGCACCCGGGCCCGCACCTCGGCCCGGTCCACGTGCTCGAACTCCAGGGTGCTGCCCGGCACCAGGGCCTGGACGCGTCGAGCCAGCCCGAGGGTGGTCTCCGTCTCGGCCGGGTTGCCGATGTTGAACGTCTCCCCTGCCGCTTCCGGCGTGGTGAGCACGGCCTCGACCGCGTCCACCATGTCGGCCACGTGGCACCAGGACCGGATGGGCGTTCCGTCGCCGTAGATCTTCAACGGCCGGCCCTCCAGCGCGGCGGAGCAGAAGTTGGCGATCGCGCCTTCACCCGTCTGGCGCGGACCGTAGACGTTGAACGGGCGAATGACGGAGGCGTCGAAGCCGTGCTCCTCGCCGTAGCGCAGGGTGAGCTGCTCGCCCGCCAACTTGCTGGTCGCGTAGACCCAGCGCCGGTCCGAGACCGGCCCGATGCGGAAGCCCGACTCCTCGCTCGTCCAGAGTGCGTCCGGCCCGAAGACCTCGGAGGTGGAGAAGTGCACGAACTTGCGCACGCCCGCCCTCGCGGCCTGCTCGAGCACGGTGTTCGTCCCCAGGATGTTCACCTGCAGCGTGCGCAGGGACTCGCTGTAGTAGCTGGACACTCCGGCGATCGCGGCGAGGTGGATCACCACGTCCACCTCGTCCATCGCCTTGGCGACGCTGTCCACGTCGAGGATGTCGACGTCGACGACCTCGACGCGCGGGTCGTCCCGCAGCGAGGGGACGGACGCGAGCGAGTTGCGTCGGAAGTTGTCCAGCAACCGCACCTCGGACCCCTCGACGAGTCGCTGCGCCACGTGGGTGCCGATGAATCCGGCCCCGCCGGTGATCAGTGTCTTCACTTCGTTGCCCTCCCAGGCTTTGGTGTGGTCATTGGGTCGCGTGGGCTCAGGCCACGGAGTGACGGCGCGCTCATGGCGTCTCGCTCTGCGCGCGCCGGAAAAGCACGTCGACCGAGTAGTTGGTCGAGTTCCACGAGCCGGTCGGGAAGCCCCCCGAGGCCCCGTAGCGGTACCGCCCGTTGTGGCCGGCGGGCGCGGTCAGGACCCCCGCCTCGTGGGCGGTGCTGAAGTAGCCCGGACTGGTGGAGTAGTGCCCGTTGGGGGCGAAGTACGAGACCACGTAGGTCTCGCCCGCCTCCACCGCGACCGGTTCGGAGAACGTGGCGCTCTGCCAGCCCGTGGCGGTCTCTCCGGTGAACGTGAGGGTCGCCAGTCGCGTACCGGTTGCGCTCCACAACGAACCCGTGTGCGTCCCCGTGTTACCCGTCCCCTTGTAGAAGCGCACCCCGAGGATCTCGCCGTCCTCGGACGCGGTGAAGGCGGTGCCGAGCTCGACCGCGTCATCCTCGGGCGCCGACGCGTTCTCCGGCTCCTGGTCCCCGAAGAGCGTCTCCAGGTCAGCCAGGTCGGGCGCGGTGCGGAACGACCATGTCTGCGTGTCCAGGGTTGCCCCCGAGGTGGAGGCGAGTCCGGAGACCGTGACCGTGTGCACCGTGTCCGGTTCGAGCGGAGCCGCCGGGGTGAAGGTCAGGCGTCGCCCGTCGCCGGAGAGAGCGGTGCTGCCGGAGACCGGGACTCCGCCCGCTCGGACGCCGAACGACCAGCCCGCCCCCAAGGACGCGCTCACCGTGATGGACGGTCTGGCCGAGACCTGCACCCCGGTGGCCGAGGCGGCGGGGTCGCGGTCTGTCACCTTCAGCAGCTCGGGTGACCGGGCGAAGATGACGTCGACGTAGTAGTTGGAGGCGCCGTAGGTGAAGGCCGGGAAGCCCCCTCCGTACGTGTATCGCCCGTTGCCCTCGGCCCGGGCGGTGAGGTCGCCCTTGGCCCACTGGTGCGCGAAGAAGCGGGCCGTCAGGGCGAACCTGCCCGCGGGGGCGAAGTAGGAGACGACGTAGGTGGTGCCGGTGCTGACCTCCAACGGCTCGCTCAGGGGGGCTGTCTGCCACCCCGTGGCCGTCTCGTTCGTGAAGGTGACGGTGGCCAGGCGGTCCCCCGTCTCCGACCAGATCGAGCCGGTGTGTGTCCCGATGTTCCCGGGTCCCTTGTAGAAGCGGATCGCCTTGATCGTCCCGTCACGCGACGGCGTGAAGGTCGTGCCCAGCTCGACCGGCACCGCCTCGTCGACGGCCGCCTCATCGGGCACCTCGTTGCCGAACATCGTCTGCGACTGGTCGTCCTCGGGCGCCCGGGTGGTGAAGGTCCAGGACCGGTCGGGCAGCCCAGCACCCTCGGTGCTCACCACACCCTTCAGCGTGACGGTGTACGCCGTGCCCTGGTCCAGCTGGCTTGCCGGAGTCCAGGTGATGCGGGTGCCGTCGTCGCCCAGCGACGCGTTGCCGGGCACCGGAGTGGCCCCGGCCTTGACCGTCAGCGACCAACCCGGCGCCAGGTCGGTGTCGAACCCGACCGTGACCTTCTCCTTGCGGGGAACGTCGACCGCGCCCGGCACAGGGCTCTGCGACGACAACGAGATGGCGGCAGGCGCCCGTTCGAACACCACGTCCACCAGGTAGTTCGTGGGGGATTCGAAGGACGGGAATCCTGTGTCGTACGTGTAGGCCCCCGCGGTGGACGTCACCTTGAGCGGTGAGCGCGAGAGGTCCTGGGTGACGAAGCCATTCGGCGTGGCCGAGTACCGGCCGTTGGGTGCGCGGTAGGAGACCACGTAGGTCGTGTTGCGGGTGATGGACACCGGCTCGGCGAACGTGAGCTCCTGCCATCCGCTCGGGGTCTCGGCCCGGAAGGTGCCGGTCGCGAGTTGTCTCCCGTCCGCGTCCCACAGGGTCCCGGTGTGCGTGCCGGTGTTGCCAGCCGACTTGTAGAACCGAACACCGGTGACCTGCCCGTTGACCTCGGAGCTGAACTTCGTCCCCAGCGTCACCGGAACCTGGTCAGGATCCTCGAGCTGGACGGGCAGGGTGTCCTCCTCGAAGAGGGAGCACGGACACACGCCCACCGGGTTGGAGGGCCGAGCCGTGCGGAAGCTCCAGGTCCCGCCGGCCGTCACCAGTCCCCCGGAGGTGTCGCTCGCGGTCACGGTCACGGTGTGCACGACGAACGCCGCGAGCGGCCTGGTCGGCGTGAAGGTCACGGTGCGGGTCGCAGGGTCGTAGCTGCTGTTCCCGGGCACGGTGGTCCCGTTGACGTCCTTGACAGTGATCTTGGCGCTCGACGACACCACCCCGCGGGAGAAGGTGGCGCTGACCTGGGTGTCCACGGGCAGCGTCACGGCGTCCGGTGCGGGGAAGGACGACTCGACCGCCAGGGGCGCCTCCTCCTTGGGGTAGTAGTCGACGTCCACGAAGTAGTGGCCCCGGTTGAAGGACTGGGTGGGATGGGAACCGAGTTGCCCGTACACGCCGGCCTGCTCCGCACCGAAGCCACCCGGGGCCGACAGCAACCCCGCTTCACGGCCGCCAAGGTAGAAGGCCACCCGGTCCAGGGCGTAGTGCCCCTGGGGCGCCGAGTAGGAAGCGGTGTACGTGCGCCCTGCCTTCACCTGCACGGGCGAGGAGAACGCGGCCTTCTGCCAACCGTTGGCGCTCTCGTCGGTGAAGGTCACCTGTCCGAGCCGGCTTCCGTCGTCGTTCCACAACGAACCCACGTGCGTACCGCCGTTTCCGGCTCCCTTGTAGAAGCGGATGCCGGTCACGACGCCGTCCGTCGAAGGGGTGAACCGGGTGCCCAGCTCGACAGCACTCGGGTCGTCGGCCGCCGGCAGCTCCGGCACCTCGGAGCCCCACAGGCTGCACGGGCAGCTGACGTTGAACGTCCGGGTCGCGGGCGTCCCCTTGTTCGCGCTGTCGTCGACGCCCCTGACCTTGACCGGCACCGCGCCGTGGCCCCGCTGGACGAAGGAGTACGACCACGAGGTGGTCCCCTGGGCCGGGCGCCAGGTGTCGCCGCCGTCCGTGGAGACCTCCACGCCGGCCACACGCCCCAGCGCGTCGGTGGCGGTCCCGCTCACCACGACCTTGTCCCCGTTCTTCTGCGAGGTCCCGGACGGCGACAGGATGGTGACCGTCGGGCCGCTCGTGTCGGTCGACCTGACGGCGGGAACCACACCGCTCATCAGCGTGACCGGCTGGACACCCATGTCCGCGAACAGGTTGACCTGCGCCTGCTGCATCCGCCGATCCGCAGGCTCGGGCGCGAACGGGCTGCCGTGCTCCTCGTCCAGACCCCAGGTCCACTGGACACTGCCGGCGCTGAACACCAGCGCGCCGCTGTCCGCCCGGTACAGCGTGACGCTGTGCGTGGTCGTGCCCGGTGCCACCGTTCTGCCGAAGTCCTGGAGATACTCCGTGACCTCGCCGGTGGTGGTGGACAAGCGCACCAGACCGGGCGGGCGATGACCGTTGTCAAGGTCCTCGTTCGATTCGTATCCGACGGTGTGAGGGGCCAGTTCGACCGACGATGCAGCCATCGAGGCGAGGGCGGTGTTGCGCCAGAGCCGGTACTTGCCCTCGGCCTGGCTCACGCGGAGGGCGAGGTCGGTGTAGTTGGAGGTGTACGCCGTCCCGGTCAACCCGTTCTCAGGCCGTCCGCCCCCCTTGCTCGCCGGGGCGAAGCGGGGGTCGCGCCACGTGCCGGTCCACTCGTCACTCGGATCGATCTTGCCCTCGGACCACGTCTCCTTGTAGGAGACCAGGGTGCGGTAGGGGGTGTGGCTGCTGTCCGCGGAGGGCTCGTAGCGCGTCCTCCAGTACACCTCGTTGCCGCTGAGGAACTGGAGGTGCATCCCGGCATCCCTGGCCGCCTCGACGTTGGCTCGCTGCTGTCCACTCCAGTACTCGTCGTGGCCGATCGAGAGGAACACCTTGTGGTTGGTCAGCAGGTGGCCCCTCCGGTCGGTGTCCACGCCGGCGATGTAGCTGGTGTCGTAGCCGTTGCGCTCGAGGAACCGCACCATCGGGTACTCGTTGGAGAAGAAGAAGTCACGACCACCCACGCCGCCGCGGGTCAGGACCGGCCGGTTGTAGCTGATCTTGTAGGCGCGGCCGTTGTCAGCGCCCTCGTAGAAGTCGGAGCCGCCGTAGTTGTTGTAGGCCTGCCACGTGGGGTCGGACGTCTGGAACACGACGTCGGAGCGGCTGGAGTCGTCGCGCACCACGAAGGTGATGTGGCTGGAGTCTCCGTTGTCGGGACGGGTCAGCTTGGCGACGTACACCCCGGAGACTGCCGAGGCCGGAACGTTCCAGGATGCGGAGACCGACCAGTTGCCACAGTCGTACAACTCGGTGGCCGCCTCGGTGATGCACTGGGGCTGCCGCTGCGGCAAGGTGACACTCGGAGTGACCGAGGCGATCTTGCGTGCGCCCTTCCCCGCGTAGTACCCGATCCGGTAGACGTCGATGGTGTAGGCGCGGGCGTCGGTGTCGATCTTGAAGTCGACCCGGCCCCCGACGTTCGTGGATATCTCCGTGCTGAAGCCCTGGATCGAGTCGTCCCCCGGGCCCTGCACGTCCCACACCTCGGGGTCGGTGCCCGGCTTGCTGTTCTCGCACGCGATGGCATTCCCACTCGGGCCGCACGCCTGCCCGGGGTCCGGCGTTCCGGTTGACGTCGGCGTTGACGTCGGGCTGGACGTCGGGCTGGACGTCGGGCTGGATGTCGGGCTGGATGACGGACTCGGAGTCACCGTCACCGTCGGGGTGGGGGTCGGGGTCGGCGTGCCGGGGACCGAGATCATCGCCAGGCCCGACGACATGAGCATGCTCGCCAGCATCCGGCGATGCTTGGTTTGCCCTAGCATGACGCCCTCTCGTCCGTGCTCGCCGTCAACACCCAGGGGTGGCCGTGTCCGAACTTCAACCAGCGCGAGTGGTGGGTTCCGCCGACGTCAGTGACCGGGCCTCCATGGGCGACGGGACCGTGGTGTGGCCCCTGGCCCACGTGCGAGAGGACGCGGTGGTCGGGCGCGAGTGCATCCTCAGCCGCGGTGCGTACGTCGGCCCGGGCGTCCAGGTGGGCGACCGGTGCAAGATCAAGGACAATGCCCTGGTCTACGAGCCCGCCGTGCTCGAGAACGGCGTGTTCGTCGGCCCGGCCGTGGTGCTCACCAACGACACGTTCCCCCGAGCAGTCACGCCCGCCGGTGACCTCAAGGGAGCCGACGACTGGGAGATGGTGGGTGTGACAGTGCGCGAGGGAGCCTCGTTGGGCGCCCGCAGCGTCTGTGTGGCCCCGGTGACCGTCGGGCGCTGGGCTCTGGTGGCCGCTGGCTCCGTCGTGGTCGAGGACGTGCCTGACTTTGCGCTCGTCGCCGGGGTTCCCGCCCGACGGTTGCGGTGGGTGGGACGCGCCGGAGCACCGCTCGAGGAGCAGGGCGACGGCGTCTTCCTCTGCCCCCGAACCGGACAGGTGTACCGGGAGGTCGACGGTCGCCTCGTCGAGCAGGCCGGCCAGGTCGCGCAGGCGCTCCTGGACTGAGACGACTGAACGCTGCTCGCCCACCGCGGGCGGACGCATCGGTGGGGTCTCACTCCCCCGGAACGCCTCTGTGGCTCTTCGCTGCACGACTTACTCCCCCAGGTGCTGGCCACCCGCCGCCAAACGGATGCAGGGTCGTCGACAACCCGCGCCGACCCTGTTGGGAACCTAGGCGAGGGTTACGCGCGCACGCATGCCCGAATTCAATGAAGCCCATCAACGGAGCCCAGCGCGCTCCGGTGAATCGGGACCAGGTGCCCCGGTCCCGTGCCAGCATCCCGGCATGGGACCGGGGAGAGTGGTGGCGTCCGGGAGGATCGCGGGTCGCCGTGAGGTGGCGACCGCCTTCGCCGTGCAGGGCGGGATCTTCATCAGCCTGACCACCCGCCTCCCCGCACTGCAGGACAAGTGGAAGCTGGACGAGGTCACGCTCTCCGCCCTGTTGCTGATGATGGTGCTCCTGGCCGGAGCCGGATCGGTGCTGGCCGAGAGGCTCGCGCCACGTCACGGGAGCGCGCCGGTGCTGAGGGGCGGCCTGCTCGTGATGGGCCTCGCGCTCCCCCTTCTGGCGGCTGCCCCCGAGCGGGTCTTCTTCGTCGCCGGCCTCGCTCTCTACGGAGTGGCTTTGGGCTTGGTGGACGCGAGCACGAACATGCAGGGAGTGACGGTCGAGCGCAGGGCAGGACGTCCGCTGATGCCCTCCTTCCACGGTGCCTGGACCGCGGGTGGGGTCGCGGCCGCTGCCCTGGCGCTGCTCACCGGAGAGCTTCGGGTCGAGTGGATCGCCCTGCTCGCCGTGGTTCCGCTGGCCGTCGCCGCCAGCCACCGGTTCGTGCCGCGGGCCGGGGTGACGGTCTCCTTGACCACGCTGCCTGCCGTGGCACCGGTGGCGTGGCGCCCCCTGCTCCTGGTCGGGACCGCCATGGTGGTCTTCTACCTCGTCGACACGGCGTCGACCACCTGGGGCCCCCTGCACCTCGACGAGACGTTCGCCGCTCCGTCGCGCTACGTCGCGCTCGCGACCTTCCCCTACCTCCTGGCGAGCGGCGCCGTGCGCTGGGCGGGTGACGGCCTCGTGGCCCGCCACGGTCCGGTGCGCGTGCTCCGCACCGGGGCAGTGGTGGCGCTGGTGGGTCTGGTGCTGGTCGTGGGCGCACCCAACTGGCCCCTGGCGGTGCTCGGTTTCACGCTCACCGGCGGCGGGGCCGCCGTCGTGGCGCCCCTCAGCTTCTCCGCGGCCGCCAGCGTGGCAGGCAGTGCCACCGACCGCGACGCCCAGGCAAGGGTGGACGTCGTGGTGTCGCGGTTCAACCAGTTCAACTACGTCGGCGCCCTCGTCGGGGCCGTGCTCACGGGCCTGGTCGGAGCCGGTTCCCTGCGCGTGGGCTTCGCCGTGCCGATGGTGTGCGTCCTGGCGCTGTGGCCGCTGGCACGTGCCTTCGCCCCGGTTGCCGGGGGCACGCAGCACGGAGCCGCCAGGACGTGACGTCCCCCACCCAGGCCTGCCGCAGCCCGTCGCACCGGTGGCCCGCGGGCCTCCCCCGACGTGCGCCGCGGAGCGTCAGCGCCTAGATTCTTCGGGTGTCCGACACTCGTCCCCGCCGTACGTTCGCCGTCATCAGCCACCCCGACGCAGGTAAGTCAACCCTGACCGAGGCGCTCGCCCTGCACGCGCGCGCGATCACCGAGGCCGGCGCAGTGCACGGCAAGGGTGACCGCAAGGCGACCGTGTCGGACTGGATGTCCATGGAGAAGGCCCGAGGCATCTCCATCACCTCCGCGGCCCTGCAGTTCGAGTACCGCGACCACGTCGTCAACCTCGTGGACACCCCGGGGCACTCGGACTTCTCCGAGGACACCTACCGCGTGCTCTCCGCCGTGGACGCCGCCGTCATGCTGGTCGACGCAGGTAAGGGCCTGGAGCCGCAGACCCTCAAGCTCTTCCGGGTGTGCGCACTGCGCGGCATCCCGGTGATCACCGTGATCAACAAGTGGGACCGCCCCGGCCTCTCCCCGCTGGAGCTCATGGATCGGATCCAGGAGCAGATCAAGATCCGTCCGACCCCGCTGACGTGGCCGGTGGGCGAGGCGGGCGACTTCCGAGGCGTGCTCGACCGACGCACCGGTGAGTTCATCAAGTACACCCGTACCGCCGGCGGCGCCACCATCGCCCCCGAGACCCGGATGTCCTCGGACGAGGTCGGCGAGGCCGACCTGCTGGTCTGGAACAACGCCGTCGAGGAGCACGAGCTCCTGGAGCTGGACGAGGCCGACCACGACCAGAAGCGCTTCCTGGCCGGCGAGACCACCCCGGTGATGTTCGCCTCCGCGCTGCAGAACTTCGGTGTCGCCCAGCTGCTCAACCTGCTGCTCGACCTGGCCCCCGCCCCGGGCCCGGCCGAGGGCGTGGACGGCACGGCCCGCAAGCCCGAGGACGAGTTCTCCGCCTTCGTCTTCAAGGTCCAGTCCGGGATGAACGCCGCGCACCGCGACCGCCTCGCGTACGCCCGCATCGTGTCCGGGGAGTTCGAGCGCGGGATGGTCGTCACGCACGCCGAGTCCGGCCGACCGTTCGCCACCAAGTTCGCCCAGACCGTCTTCGGACGTGAGACCACCTCGGTGGAGCACGCCTACCCGGGCGACATCATCGGTCTGGTCAACGCCAACGCCCTGCGCGTGGGCGACACCATCTTCACCGGCCCCCGGATCGAGTACCCGAAGGTGCCGTCCTTCGCACCCGAGCACTTCATGACCGCGAGCGCCGGCGACATCAGCCGCTTCAAGCAGTTCCGCAAGGGCATCGAACAGCTCGACCAGGAAGGTGTCGTCCAGGTGCTGCGCTCCGACCTGCGCGGAGACCAGAACCCGGTCCTGGCCGCCGTCGGTCCGCTGCAGTTCGAGGTCGTCGAGGACCGGATGGTCAACGAGTTCAACTCGCCGATCCGCTTCTCCCGCCTCGACTACAAGGTTGCGCGGATCACCGACGCCGCGGGCGCCGAGGCGCTCAAGGGCGCTCGTGGCTGTGAGGTGCTGCAGCGACGCGACGGCACCCACGTCGTCCTGTTCGCCGACCAGTGGCGCGCCAACGCCACCGCACGCGACAACCCGGACGTGCTCCTGGAGGCCCTGCCCGCAGGCGGGGTCTGAGGCCCCCCACTCGACGACGACCTCCCCCCGCAGCCGCCTGTGACGCGCCAGACACGCCGAAAATGAGCATTTCTTGCGCGAGTGGAGTATCGTCAACTTTGTTGAAGGGATCGGTTTAGGCCGGTTCTGGCCGCGCGAACATAGACGCGGCTCGTATCTCGTGCAGTTCTGGTATTCGGTTCGCTGGACATCAGCTCATTCAGATGTGTTCAGCAAGTCCGAGGACGCGGTGTCCTCGGCACCGAACAAAAGGAACAAAAAATGGCTACTCAGGGCACCGTCAAGTGGTTCAACGCTGAGAAGGGCTTCGGCTTCATCGCTCAGGATGGCGGCGGCGAGGACGTTTTCGTCCACTTCTCCGCGATCCAGACCCAGGGCTTCAAGTCCCTCGACGAGAACCAGAAGGTCGAGTTCGACCTCGCCCAGGGCCCCAAGGGTCCGCAGGCCGAGAACGTTCGCGCCATCTGATCCACTGGGGACTCACGCAGTCCCCATGCACCCTCACGGGTGCCCCCGGAACCCCGGTCACCGCTGCCTCGCAGCTGGGCGACCGGGGTTTCCCGCGTTCGGAGCCGCTCCAGCGCGGCAGTGACGTGGGCCGTGCTGATGAGCGGGTTCAGGCGTTACGGGCCCGCTCCACGAACTCCACGATCAACTCCGAGGCCTTCTCGCCCGGAGCCGCCTCCACACCACTGGAGACATCGACGCCCCACGGGCGGACCGCGCTGACGGCCTCCCCCACGTTGTCGGGCGTCAGGCCACCGGCGACCAACCAGCGACCCGCTGGCGCGCGGTCGGCCAGTTCTTCGAGATTCCAGCGCTCCCCCGAGCCCGGCTTGGGGGCGTCCAACAGCAGCAACTCCTCGCCCAGGGCGCCGACGGTCAGGTCCGGGGCACGGTCCAACGAGGTCGCCCGCCACACCCGGGGCAGGATCTCGAGCGCCGCGGCGAAGTCCTCGGCCCCGTAGGCCGGGCCGTGCAGTTGCAGCACGTCGAACCCGAGGCGCACGGCCGTACGGGCCGCGTCCGCCGCAGGCAGGTCGTTGACCACCAGCACGGTGTCGACCTCGCCCGAGGCCTCGACCACGGCCCGCGCCTCCTCCTCGCTGGCTCGGCGGACACTGGTCCGGTTCATCACCACGCCCACTGCATCAGCCCCTGCCCCCACAGCGACGCGGGCGTGCTCGGCGGTGCGCAGTCCACAGATCTTCACGTACACCTCCCCATCATCTCAGGCCACGCCCGAGCGTGTCTCCCCGACCGGATCGGCTGCTCACACCGGCAGTGTCGGGGGCAATGTCGGGCCGGACTGCTCGACGCGACGGCCCGGAAGGGCCAGAGTGATGTCGCAGAAGCATGTCCCCGAAGTGCTGGCAGGGTGGCCGGTGCAGCCAGCCACCCCACAGCACGGTCGACCTCGCACCCGGAGGCAGCGCATGACTCAGGCTGAGCCTGGAGCGCACCACCCGACGTTGGCCCGTGACGTCTCGAGGGCGGACTTCAGTGGTTTCCGCGATCCCCACCTGGGGTATCGGCCCGAGGACGACGACATCGGTTGGGGACGACATCGATAGCAGAGTGTTTCGAACTCCTCGGTCCGGACAGCCGGAGGCCACAGGAAGGTGGCCCCACCCGCCGGCCACCCGTCGAAAGGAGAGCAGATGACCCCACTCGAGGCGTCCGACCCCGGTGGCCTCGCCA
>JAZQNT010000361.1:0-6888 GCA_045627505.1 Nocardioides sp. | reverse complement strand
AACGTCGAGCGGGATGCGCTCGGAGCCGGACTCGTTGAAGCGACCGGGGCCCACGGCCACGACCTCACCCTCCTGGGGCTTCTCCTTCGCGGTGTCCGGGATGACCAGGCCGGAAGCCGTGGTCTGCTCGGCCTCGAGGGCCTTGACGACGATGCGGTCCTCGAGAGGCTTGATGTTGACCGACACGGTGTCGACCTCCACTTTCTCCACTATGTGTGTGCAGGGATGTCCGTCACCGCTACGGGGCCCGCGCCGTCGCGGGGGTCGCAGGCCTTTCGCGGCGCTGGCACCCTCATGCCGAGAGTGCCAATCCAGACGTTAGCACTCGTTTGGAGCGAGTGCCAGCAAGAGTCCCGTGGACGTTGCTCGACGCGCGGCTGAACGCCCGTCGGCTCCCGGGTGCGAGGATGTGCGTCGTGGAACTCGAGACCTTCGCCTGGCTGCTCACCGACGACGGGCAGCGACTGCTCGAGACCGCCTCGCACGTCTTCGCGGATGCCAACGGAAATGCCCTGGCCGCCAACGCCTCCTTGCGCCGGGTCGAGCCCGACCCCGAGCGCTGCGCCGCGGCGATGACCCAGGTGAGCCTGCGGGTCCGGGGCGTGGCCAAGTTCGGCGAGGACGCGCTGCGCATGTACTTCACGCCCGACGGCCTGGAGCAGGCCACCCGGCACCGGGTGGCGGCACACCGGGCGGGACGGCTGGCCGCCGCCCAGCCCCCGTCGGTGATCGACCTCGGCTGCTCGATCGGCGGCGACCTGGTCGCGATGGCCCGGGCCGGGCTCACCGTCGCCGGCGTCGACCTCGACCCGGTGCGCGTGGCCGTGGCCCGCGCGAACCTCGACGCCCTCGGCCTGGCCGGCGCGGTCTCCGTCGCCGACGGCACCGCGCTGGACATCTCCGGCTTCGGCACCGCGTTCGCCGACCCGGCCCGACGTGGCGCCCGCGGCCGGGTCTTCGACGAGCAGGGCTGGACCCCGCCGTGGCCCTTCGTGCTCGACCTGCTGGCCGAGCGCAAGGCCGCCACCGCGGTGGTCAAGGTGGCCCCGGGGATCGGCCACGACCTGGTTCCCGACGACGTCGAGGCGGAGTGGGTCAGCGAGGACGGCGAGGTGAAGGAGGCGGCGCTCTGGTCGCCGCGCCTGGCCACCGCGTCGCGCCGCGCCACGGTGATCTCGTCGTCCGGCGGACTGGCGTCCATGACCGAGGGGGACGACCCCTACACCGGCGAACCGCGGCCGGTGCGCGCGGTCGGGGCGTACCTCTACGAGCCCGACGGTGCGGTGATCCGCGCCGGCCTGGTCACCGCGGTGGCTGCCCAGGTGGACGGCGGGCTGCTGGACGAGCACATCGCGTACGTCACCTCCGACGCCGGGTTCCGTGGCCCGTTCATGAAGTCGTACGAGGTGATCGAGGAGCTCCCCTACCGGGAGAAGCAGCTCAAGGCCGCGCTGGCCGAGCGCAACGTCGGTCGCCTGACGATCAAGAAGCGCGGCGTGGACGTCGTCCCGGAGCAACTGCGCAAGCGCCTGGCCCCGAAGGGCTCCGAGGAGGCGACCATCGTGCTGACCCGGATCGGCGGCGTCGGCCGCGTGCTGAGCGTCCGCCCCCTCTGACCCGATCGAGCTGACCCGATCGAGCCGACCCGATCGAGCCCGACCCTGGCCGCACGTCATGGGAATCGGGGCCGCGACTCCACGGAAGCCATGACGTCCCGCGGTGGAGCCGGCCAAGAACGCACTGGCCGGAAACGCACTGAGGGTCCGGGACCTCGTGGAGCGGTCCGGACCCTCAGTGTGTTGTGACTCCCTCCGCGTACCCGAAGGGGTGGCTGGCTCGCCCGCGACGACGCGCCCGCCTCAACCCGCCCCGTCCGGCCAGTCAACCGTTCAGGGCATTCCGACCGTACACCCGTGACTACGACAAGCGGTAGTAGACGACGCGTGACGCGGCACACACCGAACCCCCACGGACGTCACGGGCGTCATGGCTTCCGGGGTCCGGGAACCCCGATTCCGCAGACGTCCTGCGAGGCAGCTGCGCAGACGTCATGGTTTCCGCGGGCTGGGACCCCCGATTCCCATGACGTCCGCAGCGGGGGGTGGGTCAGGCCAGGACCTGGGTGACGGGCTGGGAGGAGTCGGCCGGCAGGTCCAGCCGGGACGGCGTGCGGCCCCGGGCCACCATCTCCGAGCCCAGGGCGGCGACCATCGCGCCGTTGGCGGTGCACAGGCCCGGACGCGGGACGCGCACCTCGATCCCCTTCGCGGCGGCGCGCTCGGTCGCCATGGCGCGCAACCGGGTGTTCGCGGCGACGCCGCCGCCGAGGACGATGTGCTCGATCCCCTCGGTGACCGCGGCGTCCAGCGCCTTGCGGACCAGGACGTCGCACACGGCCTCCTGGAACGAGGCGGCCACGTCGGCGACGTCGATGTGCTCACCGGCGCGCTGCTTGGCCTCGACCCAGCGGGCCACGGCGGTCTTGAGGCCGGAGAACGAGAAGTCGTAGCGGTGCCGTTCGAGGTCGCGCTTGGCGGTGAGGCCGCGCGGGAACTGGATGGCGACGCTGTTGCCCGACTGGGCGGTGCGGTCGATGACCGGGCCACCCGGGAAGCCCAGGCCCAGCAGGCGGGCGACCTTGTCGAAGGCCCCGCCCGCGGCGTCGTCGATGGTGGCACCCATCGGCTCGACGCCGGTGGTGATGTCGGTGACCTTCAGCAGGCTGGAGTGGCCACCGGAGACCAGCATCGCCAGCGACGGCTCGGGCAGGGCGCCGTGCTGCAGCTGGTCGACGGCCACGTGCGAGGCCAGGTGGTTGACCCCGTACAGCGGCTTGCCCAGGCTCCAGGCCAGCGACTTGGCGGCGGCGACGCCGACCAGCAGCGCACCGGCCAGACCGGGCCCGGCGGTGACCGCGACCGCGTCCAGGTCCGAGAGCTTCACCCCGGCGGTCTCGCAGGCACGCCCGATCGTGGGGACCATCGCCTCCAGGTGGGCGCGGCTGGCCACCTCCGGCACCACGCCGCCGAACCGGGCGTGCTGCTCGACGCTCGAGGCGACGGTGTCGGCCAGCAGCGTGTGGCCGCGGACGATGCCGACGCCGGTCTCGTCGCAGGAGGTCTCGATGCCCAGGACCAGGGGCCCCTCGGAGCGCACGGTGCCGGGGGTGAGTACGTCACTCATGGATTCATTCTCCCTCGCCCGCACAGGGCGACGTGGTGGCGGAGTCGGGGCTGCTGGGGGCGGCCTCGGGAAGCGCGCGCTGCAGCACGAGCGCGTCCGAGCCGTCGCGGTAGTAGCCGGGACGTCGATCGATCTCGGTGAAGCCGAGGTGGTGGTAGAAGGCGCGGGCGCCCGCGTTGGCCTCGCTCACCTCGAGCAGGATGCGCTCGGCTCCCTGCGCACGCGCATCGGCGCAGGCAGCGGAGAAGAGCGCCAGGGCCACTCCCCCGCGACGCGCGGACGGTGCGACACCGATCCGGAGCAGGTCGACGAAGTCGCCCAGGGTCTGCGTCAGCACGTACCCGACCACCTGCTGGGCGCCGACCACGTGCAACCGCCGGCCGTACCCGGCCACCAGGTCACGCAGCGCGACGGAGTCCCAGGGGTCGTCGAAGAGCTCGGCCTCCAGCGCGGCCAGGGCGGGCAACACCTCGTCCAGCGTCTCCGGCCCGACGAGGCGGACCGAGGAGGCCGGAGCGGCAGGACCACTCACAGCAGCGAACGGGTCGCGGTGGCCGAGACCACCGCGTCGGGACGGCGCAGGTAGAGCGGGTCGGGGTCGAGCAGCTCGGCCCGCTCCCCGGCGACCACCCGGGCCAACCATCCGGCACTGGGGCGCAGCGGCCCGACCCGGTTCCCGAACGCCTCGGGGTAGATCTCCGCTCCCTCCCCGACGACGGGCAAGGAGGTGGCGGCGACGTCGGGCTTGAGCACCGCGGGGCCGTCCACCCGGACGCCGGCGGAGTAGGAGGCCACGTAGACCTCCTTGCGTCGGGCGTCGGTGGCGACCATGAAGTCGCCCTCGACCGCACCGGTGTCGAAGGCCTCGACCGCCAGCACGTCGAGGGTGCACACCGCGTACACCGGGATGTCGAGGGCAAATCCCATGGTGCGAGCCGCGACCAGGCCCACGCGCAGGCCGGTGAACGGACCCGGACCGGCGCCCACCGCGATGGCCGTGAGGTCGGTCCGGGTCAGACCCGCGGCGCGGACAACCTCGTCGACCATGGGCTGCAGGTGCTCTCCGTGCTTCATCGGACGCTCGGAGGAGCGCTCGGCGACCACGTCGGTGCCGTCGTGCAGGGCGACCGTGACCAGCGGGGTCGCGGTGTCGAAGGCGAGGAGCATGGGTTCGAGACTACTTTCTGGCCCGTTCCGGGCCCGGCCGAACTGTGGTGGGGATCAGGCTGTCGAGGTGCTCAGGTCGTGGGGGCGGCGTTCACGCGGTCGTTGACCCAGCGCAACGTCACCACCCGCGGGTCGAGGTCCTCCAGCCCGGTCACCTGCTCGACGGCCGACGTCGGGTCGGCGTCCTCGGCGCCCTCGGCGTCGGCGACCGTCGCGACGATGTCCTGCTCACCCACCGCGCGGGTCACGGTGACCTCGAGCCGGCGCTCCGAGAGCCCCTCGGCCACGCCCTGCCCCCACTCCACCACCGTCACCGCGTCGTCGAAGGAGGTGTCGAGGTCGAGGTCGTCAAGCTCGTCGACGCCACCGAGCCGGTACGCGTCGACGTGCACCAGCGCCGGGCCCTGCACCAGCGAGGGGTGCACCCGGGCGATCACGAACGTGGGCGAGGTGACCCCGCCGCGCACGCCGAGACCCTCACCGAGACCTTGGGTGAAGGTGGTCTTGCCGGCACCGAGGCCCCCGGTGAGGACCAGCAGGTCGCCGTGGTGCAGCAGCCGTCCCACCTGCTCCCCCAGGAGGCGCATGGCGTCGGCGTCGGTGACGACGTGGCGCTCGGGCAGTGCCCGGTGCAGCTCCACGTAGGGCGAGTTCCGGGCGACCTCGACGAAGCCGTGGTGCTGCCAGAAGACGACGTTGGACTCGATCTCCTCACGGGCCAGCACCACCATCGTCCGCTGGGCCGGGCACGCCTCGACGGCGGCCTCGACCAGGGCGGTGGCGACACCGTGTCCCTGGGCGTTGGGGTGCACCGCGACGCGGCGCAGGGTGACCACGTCGTCGACCACGTCGAGCAGCAGGCTGCCGACCACCCGGCCGCCCTCGAGGGCGACCACGCCGTTGCCGCGTCCCAACGCCGTGGCGACCGTCTCGGGGGTCTCCGACAGCGCGGGCGCCGGCGGGTCCAACGGCGGACGGGAGGAGAACGCCGCGGTGATGCACGCGTGCACCTCGGCCGCAGCCTCGGCGCCGACGCGGCGGGTGGTGAGACCGACGGGGCGCGGCAGCGTCACGGCAGGGGGCAGCGTGACGGCGGGGGCCGTCTCGGCGTGGGTGCTGGCGTTCAGCGTGGACTCCTTAGTCGTCCCGGGCACCGGCCCGCCGGAGCGTCGAGCCCTTCCTCGACACGGTGTCCGACCGGACAGCAGGGGGGTTCAGCCGACGCGTCCGGGGCGTCGGCTCCTTCCATTGTGGCGCGCGAGCCCCCCTGCACGTGAAATCAGCAGGTCGAGCTCACGGTTGACGTCGTCGTGGCGCTCCATCAGCACCATGTGGCCGGCGCCGTGGGCCTCGTGGAGCACCGATCCAGGAATCCGCGCGTGCAGCTTGCGCTGGTGCCCGATCCCGGTGAGCCGGTCCTCGGTGCCGCCCACCACGGTGACCGGCACCGTGGTCAGCGCCCCGAGGTCCTCGAAGTGGTCAAGACCGGCGAACGCCGGGTAGAAGGCCGCGATCACCTCGAACGGGGTGGCGTCGATCATGTCGAAGACGAACTCGGCCCAGCTGGCGGGCACGGTGTCGCCGAAGGAGTACCGGTCGGTGACCCGACGGGCGAAACCGAGGTTGGCGGCCCGGATCCGGTCGACCAGCCCGTGCCCCCGGTCGAGGAGCCGGACGGCACGGTTGACGGCGCTGGCCCCCACCGCTCCCAACGGGGCGAGGGGGAAGAGGATCCGCCCCGGGTCGAGCCCGCCGGCGGTGGTGGCCACCAGGCCGATGCCCACCACCTTGGGGCCGAGCAGCTCGGGGAACTGCGTGGCCATCGAGATCACGGCCATCCCGCCCATCGAGTGCCCGATCACCACGACCGGGCCGGGAGCAGCGGTCTCCACCACCCGGGCGAGGTCGCGTCCCAGCTGCTCGATGGTGCAGTGGTCCGGCTCGGATCGGGCCGACCGGCCGTGCGAGCGCTGGTCGAAGAGAACGGTGCGGACCCGACCGCGCAGGTGCTCACGCTGGAAGTGCCAGGAGTCCTGGTTGAGGGTGAAGCCGTGGGCCAGGACGACCGTCAGGTCGGTGTTCTCCGCCCGGTCGGGATCGGGCTCGTCGACCTCGACGTGCAGGTCGATGCCGTCGTCGGTGACGACGTTGAGCACGTGCCCGCGCAGGCTGCCGAACCTCTCCCCGTCCGCGGCGTCGTGCTCGCCGCCGAAGAGCAGGTTCGGATCGCCGTCGTCGCCCGGCTCACCGCGTCGCGTCGCGCCCCGCTCCGGTGGATCCGACGCCGGGGGATCCGACTCCAGCGGACCCGGCTGCGGAGGACCCAGGGGGCGGCGACCGAGTGCGGACGGGCGAGGCCGGGGCTGGTCCGTCCCCACCTGCGCGTGCACACGCTGGTACGCCACGGCGCTCGCGGTGGCTCCGGCCACCCCGAGCGCCCCGGCGGCAATGCCGAGTGCGCGTCTTCTGATGCTCATGTCAGCCCTTCTCGTCCACGAGATAAGTCGGATCGTAGCCATGTCGTTCTGTGAGCCAAGG
>JAZQNT010000360.1:0-3507 GCA_045627505.1 Nocardioides sp. | reverse complement strand
GGCCGGCCGGGTCGAGGAAGACCCGCCAGCCACGCTCGACCGTCTCCTCCCGGGTCTCGTCCGGGTCCACCGGGATCGCGCCCACCTCCAGCGCGTGGTCCTGGTGGGCGTCGAGGTCGGGTGCGAGCAGGTCGAGGTGGGCCTGCTGCGGCTGCCCGTCCGGCCACTGCGGCGGCACGTGGTTCGGCGCGTGCTGGAAGGCCAGTCGTGTGCCCCCGGGCAGGTCGACGACCGCCCACTCCGCGTCGCTGTCGGGGTGCACCTCCAGACCGAGCAGGTCGGCGTAGAAGCGCGCCAGCGCCAAGGTGTCCGGGCAGTCCAGGGCCACGCTCCGCACCGTCGGGAAGGACGGGGAACCGGAGTCAGCCATGTCCTTCACCCTCCGTCGGGGCCGCACCCGCGTCAACCGGCGGGCTCAGGAAAGTGTGCAGATGATGCCGTCCCGGTGCCCCGGAGCGACATCATCTGCACACTTTCGCCGCGACGCGCTCAGGTGCGCGCGTACCCACCCACCGAGGCAGTGGTCGGCGCGATCGTGGCACCTGCCATCGGCGCCAGCCACACCGTGCCGCCCTCGGCCAGGCCGATCGAGCGGGCGTAGGTGCGGGGCACCTGCACCGAGACGTTCTCCCCGGCCGCGGTGAGCACCGTGAGCCGCGCCTCGAAGCCCACCCGGACGGCACGCGAGATGGTGCCGGCCACCGCGTCGGGTCGCGGTTCGGTGAAGACCTCGATGTCGTGCGGACGGATCGCGACGCCGCCCAGCGTGGTCACCTCGCCCAGGAAGTTCATCACGAAGTCGTTCGCGGGGGCGTCGTAGAGCTCGTCCGGGGCGCCGATCTGCTCCACCCGACCGTTGTTGATCACCACGATCCGGTCGGCCACCTCCAACGCCTCCTCCTGGTCGTGGGTGACGAAGACGGTGGTCACGTGGACCTCCTCGTGCAACCGTCGCAGCCAGTCGCGCAGCTCCTTGCGGACCTTGGCGTCCAGGGCACCGAACGGCTCGTCGAGCAGGAGGACGGTCGGCTCCACCGCGAGGGCGCGGGCCAGGGCCATCCGCTGGCGTTGGCCGCCGGAGAGCTGGGAGGGCAGCCGGTGCGCGAACTGGCTCAGGTGCACCAGCTCTAGCAGCTCGTCGACCCGCTTGGTGATCTCGGCCTCGGGCCGCTTGCGGATCTCCAGCCCGAAGGCGACGTTCTTGGCCACCGTCATGTGCTTGAAGGCCGCGTAGTGCTGGAAGACGAAGCCGACGTTGCGCTTCTGCGGCGCCAGCCGCGTGGCGTCCCGGCCCTCGATCTCGATCGTCCCGGAGTCGGCCGCCTCGAGCCCGGCGATCACCCGGAGCAGGGTCGACTTGCCCCCGCCCGAGGGACCCAGCAGCGCGGTGAGCTGGCCTGTCGGGATGGAGAGCGTGACGTCCTCGAGGGCCACGAAACTGCCGAAGCGCTTGGTGATCCGGTTGATCTCGATGCTCATGCGTCCACGCCCTTCTTCGAACTGCGCTCGCTGTGGCTGGGTCGGATGATCGCGACGACCACGATGCACAGCACCGAGACCATCGCCAGGAGGAAGGCAACAGCGTAGGCCTGCTGCTCGGCGAAGTTGAGGTACTTCTCCTCGACCACGAGGGTCGCAGTACGGGTCTGCCCGGCCACGTTGCCGGAGACCACCTTGACGGCCCCGAACTCGCCCAACGAGCGGGCCAGGGAGAGGACGACGCCGTAGACGATCGCCCACTTGATGCCCGGCAGGGTGATGCGCCGGAACACCTGCCACCCGTTGGCGCCCAGGCTGGTGGCCGCCACCTCCTGCTCGGTGCCGATCTCCTCCAGCACCGGCGCCACCTCGCGGATCACCAGCGGCAGCGCGACGAACGTCGTGGCCATCACGATCCCGGGGGTGGCGAAGATGATCTGGAAGCCGTTCTCCTCCAGCCACGGCCCGAACCAGCCGTCGCGCCCGCCGTAGACGAGCACCAGGGCCAGCCCCACCACGATCGGGGAGACCGAGAGCGGCAGGTCCACCAGCGCGCTCAGCACCCGCTTGCCGGGGAACTCGTGGCGCACCAGCAGCAGCGACATCCCCACCCCGAAGACGGTGTTGATCACCACCGCGCTGATCGCCGCGATCACGGTGAGCTGCAGCGCCTCGCGGATCTCGACGTCGGAGAAGAGGTCGAACAGCGCCTGCGGGCCGCCGTCGAAGGTGTTGGTGACCACCAGCGAGACCGGCCAGGCGACCAGCAGGAAGAGGTACGCCACGACGATGCCGATCCGGACGAGCCTAGCCACGACGACTCACCCGCCGCTGGATCAGGTCGAGCAGCACGATCACGGTCAGCGAGATCATCAGCAGCACGGTGGCGGTGGCCGCGGCACCGGTGAGGTTGTTGTTCTCGATGTTGCCGAGGATGCGCACCGAGGTGACCTCGGTCTTGAACGGCAGGTTGCCCGAGAGCAGCACCAGCGCGCCGTACTCGCTCACCCCGCGGGCAAAGGAGAGGGCCGCGCCGGCTGCGATCGCCGGGGCGAGGCTGGGCAGGATGACCCGCCGGAACGCGACGAACCGGCTGGCCCCCAGGGAGGCCGCGGCCTCCTCCACCTCACGGTCGAGCTCGCTCAGCACCGGCTGGACCGTGCGGACCACGAACGGCAGCGTCACGAACAGGAAGGCGACGAACACCGAGGCCCGGGTGTTGACGATGTCGTAGCCGAGCGGGCTGTCGTTGCCGTAGAGCGAGAGCAGCACCAGACCGGCGACGATCGTGGGCAGCGCGAACGGGATGTCGATCAGCACCTCCAGCGCACCCATCCCCCAGAACCGGTCCCGCACGAGCACCCAGGCGATCAGGGTGCCCATCACCACGTTCACCGCGGTGACCAGCGCCGCGGTGCCCACCGTCAGCTTGATCGCCGACCAGGTCTGGTCGGTGGTGACGGTGTCCCAGAAGGCCTTCCAGCCGCCCTCCGACGCGGTCACCACCACCGCGCACAGCGGGATCAGCACCAGCAGGCTGAACCACAGCACCGCGATCCCCAGCCCGAGGCCGGAGGTGCGGGTGAGGGTGGTGGACGGACGCCACGTCCGCCGCTCCCGGGTGGCCGGGGGCGGCGGACGCTCGTCGGTGAGGGTGGTGCTCATTCGCCCTTGCCGGACTTGGCGATCGACTTGGTCACCAGCCCGTCCTTCTCGTCGAAGAACTTCGTGCTCAGCTCGCTCCAGGAGCCGAAGTCCTTCTCCACGGTGAGCAGGTTCGGCACCGGCGGGAAGGGCTGGTCCGGGTTGGCTGCGCCCTCGACGCGTCCGCCGAAGTCGACGTCGTCGCGGATCGGACGGAAGCCCTTGAGCGCGAACTGCTTCTGTCCGGCGTCGCTGAGGACGTAGTCGAGCCACTGCTGCGCGACCTCGGGGGCGTCGGTGAGGACCGCGCCCGGGTTCTCGATCAGCAGGGTGGTCTCGGGAATGATGTACTCGAACTTCTTGCCGTTCTGGGCCGAGAGGATC
>JAZQNT010000359.1:0-16430 GCA_045627505.1 Nocardioides sp. | reverse complement strand
GGCCCGCCGCCCGGTGGAGCAGCTCCTGCGCTTCGGCACCACCACCGACTGACCCACCACGTCCGCGCCCCACCGGTTCTGGTCGCGAAACTGCCGTTTCGCCGACCAGAACCGGTGGGGCGCGAGTGGTTGGGGGTCAGGCCCGCTTCGGGTCCCAGTGGCCACTGGTGCGCGAGCGCAGCGGGAGGGTCGAGGGGCGCGGCGCCTGGGTCTCGGGGTCGTAGTTGACGGCCGTGCCGCCCCAGTCGATCCAGCTGTCGACGGTGTGGAAGTTCTCCAGGGCGCCGTCGCAGCGGATGATCCAGACGGTCTCCTCCAGCGTCTGGAAGTGTCCATGCTTGATGTGCGAGGGGCGGAAGGTGTAGGTCCCCACCCCGGCGTCGCCATGCAGCGAGTCGGTGCGTCCGGCGAGGGTGAAGTACTCCTCGTAGACCGGGTGGTGCAGCATCCGCGGCTCCTCCCACCCCACCGGCGCCTTGATCAGGCGGGTGTAGAAGTTGGTCTCCGGGTCGTGGTGGAGCATCTTGATGTAGAGCGGACTGAGCGGACCCGCGACGAACTCGAGGGTGGAGCGCCACTCGAGCTCGTGCGGGTTGGTGACGGTGACCTCACCGCGGGCGTCGAGGTGGCGCTCGCCGCCCACGGTGAATCGACTGGTGCCGTACTCGCGCCAGTGCAGCAGTCGCGTCCCCGCGGCGACGCGGAGCTCGGCCATGGGGACGCCCCGCGGCACGTGGACGTACTCCCAGTCCCCCATCTCGACGCCGTCGTAGGTCATCGAGCCCGAGATCACGAAGAACTCGGTGTCAGCGTGGGGGACTCCGGCCGGACGTGACCAGTCGGACTCGAACTGCAGCAACAGCGAGGACGAGCCGTCCTCCTCGTCCACCGAGAGGCGCTTCTCCAGCACGTCGCCAGTTCCGCCGGGGAGCTCAGCAGGGTGCCACACGTAGTCCTGCTCGTGGATCATCTCGACGTGCGCTCGCACCCTGGCCCCCTCCTGTTGTCGATACACTTTGTATCGACAACAGGAGATTAGGCCACCCCGAGCTCGGTCGCAACCTTTATGAGACAAGTTGTATCGCCAATCACATCGGGGCTTCCGCCGGGACCCCGCTGACCCCCGCCAGGGGTTTTCAGTCGACGTGCACCCGCCAGGTCCCGAAGGCCCCCACGTCCACGTTCTCGAGCGGACGCCCCAAGCCGCTGATCACCACCTGCATCGCCATGTCGCGGACGAATGCGGCGAGCTGCTCCGCGACCGCGTCGTCGAGGTGCAGGTCGCCGTCCTGCGAGTCGAGGCGCAGCTGCTCCACCAACTCCTGGAGCACGGGGTCACCCTGCGCCGCAGACAGGTCCCTCTCCGCCAGCAGGAAGCCAGCCATCAGCAGCTGCGACTGCGGACCGGTGTCGCTGATGGTCACCAGTGGCGCATCCGGGTCGCCCAGCTTCGTGAAGAGCCACAGCCCCGGCCCGCCGACCATGTGCTGCGCCACCACGACGAGTTGAGTGGGGTGGTACCCGTACGGGGTGGAACCGAGCCGGGCGAACTGAGCGGTGTGGGCCAGGACGGACACGAGGACTCCTTCGGAACGGCATGTGCGGTGGAGCTGGGACCGGGTCGGGACAGAGGTGGTGAGACGACCCGCCTCGCTGATTCTTGCCCGTTCTCGGAGCAACCGACAGGGCTGTCGGTACCCCGTCCGGTGTTCGGGCATGCGGCACCGCGACCATCCGGCACGACGGCTCACGCCATCTCCGGTCGCCACGGCGCCGCGCCCACGACGGAGCCACTCCAATCGTGTCGCCGGTGCCTGACAGGCTTCTGCCATGGGCCACCTCCTCGTACCCCCGACCGCACTCCGCCGCAGGAGCCGGCCGTTGGTCGACACCCCGTCGCGGCCCTGTCCGGTCCGCGAGCCCTGAGCGGAGGGACGCGAGAGATGGAACTCGTGCTCGTGCTGGGCGTGGTCGTGGTGGGCGTGGTCGTACTGGGCGTGGTCGTACTGGGCGTGGCGGCAGCGGGCGTGGCGGCCGCGATCGTGCTGGCCCGCACCCGTCCGGCCCGCACCCGTCCGGCCCGCACCCGGCACCCGGACGTGGGGCAGGACCGGACGCAGGGCGGGACGCGGCACCTGCCTGCGGAGGGAGCTGGCGCGCTCGAGCGAGCGTCCGGTCCGCTGGCCCTGGAGCCTCCGCGCACCCGGCACCGGGTCCGCGTCGAGGAGGAGCAGCGCGCCCGCGCCCAACGGGACCGTGCTCGGTTCGCGCAGGCAGGTACGTCGGGCCCGCTCTTCGACTACGCGCTCGACGCCGACCAGCAGGGTGAGGCGCACCGGGGCCTGTTCGCGGTCCTGGACCTCGAGACCACCGGGCTCCGCCCCGAGGAGGGCGACCGAGTCGTCGAGGTGGCCGTGGCACTGGTGCGGCCGGACGGCACGGTGGTGGACGAGTTCGCCACCCTGGTGCACCCGGGCCGCAACGGCCTCGCCGGTGCCGTCGACACCGGACCGGTCCACATCCACGGCATCACCCCGGACGACGTCAGTCGGGCGCCCACGTTCGCCCAGGTGGCGCCGGAGTTGCTGCGCCGCCTGGACGGCGCGGTCGTGGTGGCACACAACGCCTCCTTCGAGGAGCGCTTCCTCGCCCAGGAGTTCGCCCGGGCCGGGTACGAAGACCTGCGCTTCCGCAGCGTGTGCACCTTGCTCTGGGCCCGCGAGAGCATGGCCACGCCCGACCATCGGCTGGCCACCGTGGTGGCCGCCGCGGGCATCCCCTTCCCGGCGCAGCACACGGCACTGGGCGACGTCCGCGCGACCGCCGCGCTGTGGCCGTCGCTGCTGGAGGCCCGCGGGGGGCGGGTCGCGTTCGCGACGCCCGCTCCGGCACCGCTCCCCGAGCTCGCCTCGGAGCTGGGCACAGGGTGGCAGTCCCTCACCCGCACGCCCTGACCCACCGGCCCGGCAGTCCACCGCCCAACAGTCCACCGCCCGGCCGCCCGTCGCCGACGACGCGAACCGGGTTGCGCCGGAGGACGGGTCGGCGAACACTGAATGACACCCCGCAACTGGGTGCAACTGGGTGCCGTGCCCCCCGGGTGCCGTGCCCCCGGATGTCACGTCCTGCGCGACATTCGCGGCCGGCGGGGCACCCGCACGCTCATGATCCCCGGAGGGACCTGCCACGCACGACCCCAGCAGTTCACGATGAGGACGAGGTCAGCATGAAGATCACAGCACTGGTCGTCGAGGAGAAGGACGCACCGTTCACCGTGCAGGAGGTCGAGCTCGCCGAGCCCGGTCGGGGCGAGGTTCGCCTGAAGATGGTCGCCACCGGCGTGTGCCACACCGACGCGATCACCCGCGCGGGTGACATGCCCATGCCGTTCCCGTCGATCCTGGGGCACGAGGGCGCGGGCGTGGTCGAGAAGCTCGGCGCGGGTGTCACCCAGGTGGCGGTCGGCGACAAGGTGATCGTCGGTTGGCCCTTCTGCGGCGAGTGTCGCAACTGCCTGGACGGACACCCCCGCTACTGCCTGCGCACCGGCGAGGCGCTGGTCTCGGGTCGCCGGTTCAAGGGCGAGCTGGCCGGCACCAGCGCGTACTCCCGCGACGGCAAGCCACTCAACGGCCACTTCTTCGGACAGTCGTCGTTCGCGACCCACTCGATCGTCTCCGCCGACGCCCTGGTGCAGGCACCGGACGACACCCCGCTCGAGCTCCTGGGCCCGCTGGCCTGCGGCCTGGGTACCGGCGCGGGCGCGGTGCTGAACGAGGCCCGGCCGAGCCTGGGTGACTCCGTGCTGGTCGCCGGTGTGGGCGCGGTGGGCCTGGCCGCGATCATGGCGGCCAGCAACTCCGGGGTCACGAAGATCATCGCCGTCGACGTGCACGACTCCCGGCTGGAGCTGGCCAAGGAGTTCGGCGCCACGCACGCCGTCAACTCCGGTCGACGAGACCTCGTGGAGGCGGTCACCGAGATCACCGGCTCGACCGTCGACTACGCCTTCGACTGCACCGGCGTGATCGCGGTGATCGAGAAGCTCGCCGACTGCCTCGGCATGCTCGACACCTTGGTACTGGTGGGCGGCGCCCCGGCTGGCGCGTCGTTCCGGCTCGACCACCTGTCCACCCTGTGGGGCAAGCGGGTGATCGGCGTGCTCGGCGGCGGCGGCCGCTCGGGTCAACTGATCCCCGCCCTGATCGAGCTCTACCAGCAGGGACGCTTCCCCTTCGACAGGCTGGTGAAGTACTACGAGCTGGACGAGATCGAGCAGGCCCTGGCCGACTCGAAGTCGGGCGCCGTGGTCAAGCCGATCCTGCGCATGCCCCACTGAGGAGCGCCCATTCCCGGTGCGCAGGACCAGCGCTGCTGCCCTGTGGACTCTCCGGTCACGCCGTTGCGGAAACGCGCGGTCTCCCACCGGGGATTCTCCTAGCCTGCACAGGCTGCCCACCGGAGGTCGGACCTGGTGTCCGCGGCCACGAACCGTCCGCCGCCCCCAGGAGACACCTTGAGCCAGACCAACCATCCGCCGCACTTCGGAGGCGGAACGCCGCAGCAGCCCTACGGCCAGCCCAGCCCTTACGGGCAGGCCGGGCCCGGACAGCCGTACCCACAGCAGTACCCCCAGTTCCCCGCCCCCAAGCAGAGCAACGGGCTGGCCACTGCCGGCTTCGTCCTCGGCCTGCTGGGCTTCCTCGGCTGCTGGATCCCGGTGGTCAACTTCTTCTCGGTCCTGCTCGGGGTCCTGGGAGCGATCCTGGCGGCGGTCGGCCTGGCCAAGTCGCGCAGCGCCGGCACCGGCAAGGGGCTCGCGATCGCCGGCCTGGTCCTCGGTGTCCTGGCGGTGGCCCTCGCGGTCCTCATCAACGTGGCCTTCGTCGGCGCCGTCAGTGACGGGATCGACGCGGCCAGCAGGACCGAGGTCAAGACGTCCGACGGCACGGCTGGCGAGGGCGTGGGGACCAGCCGGGACAATCCGGCTCCCCCCGGTTCCGAGATCAGCGGCGGGGGCTGGACCGTCACCGTCAACTCCGTCACGAAGACCGCTTCCGACAGCCTCGGCCAGAAGGCGGAGTCGGGCTCTGTCCTGCTGCTCGTCAACCTGACCGCCACCTACACCGGTGATTCCGAGCAGGGCGGCTCCACCTGGACGTCGGTGAAGTACGTCAGCGCGAAGGGCAACACGATCGGCACCACGGACGGCTCGACGTTGTTCATCGCCGAGGACTCCTTCGACTCCCTCAAGACGGTTCACCGGGGCGGGTCGGTCACCGGCAACGAGATCCTGGAGGTGCCCGCCACGAAGTGGGACGAGGGCGTGCTGGCGGTGTCGCCCGGCATGTTCAGCGACGACACGTTCGTCGCCCTGAAGTGAGCGGCCAGCACGTGAGCAGTCAGCACGTGAGGCGCCGGCAGTGAACTCCCACTCCTGACGTCCTTCGCGCCGTCCGAGCCCCCGCCGCTGCGAATCAGCGGCGGGGGCTCCGCGCTTTGCCCGAACTCCGTCCAGCTTCGCCCGAGCCCGCATACCGTGACGCAGTCCGTCCCCGAGCAGAGCGAGCACCATGCGCAACCGTCGCCCCTTTCCGTCCTTGCCGGCCCGACCCAGCACGGCCGGACCCAACACGGCCGGGCGCAGCAGGCCCCGAGACAGGGCAACAGCCGCCCTGGCCGCCGCCGCTCTCGTGACCCTGGCCGGGTGCGGCGCGGAGAGCGCGGCACCCGCGGCCGACACCCGCACGCCCGCGAGCGCGCCGCACTTCGACTACGACGCCGACTCCGCGCACGGCCCCGATCACTGGGGAGACACCGAGGGCTGGGAGCGCTGCGCCACCGGTGCGCAGCAGTCCCCGATCGACGTCCCGGCCGGGAAGGCCACCCCTCTGGCGGACCAGGTCACCCTGGACTGGACGTCGGGCACCCTCTCGGCGCTCAACAACGCGCACACCGTCAACCTCCGGCCCGACGGCGAGAACCTGCTCACCCACGCGGGGCGCAGCTACCGGCTGGCCCAGATGCACCTGCACGCCGACAGCGAGCACGAGATCGACGGCACTGCAGCACCGCTCGAGGCCCACTTCGTGCACGGCCTGGTCGACGACCAGGGCGACTTCGTGATGACCAAGGACGCGGACACCTCCCAGGAAGTCTTCGCCGACCACCTCGTGATCGGGGTCATGCTCGCCGAGGGAGCGGAGAACCCGGCCTGGGGTCGCGTCCTCGACCCCGGGGTGCTGCCCGCGACGCCGGGCCAGGAGTACCGGCTCGTCTCCGACGCGCAGTTCGACCCCACGACCCTGCTCCCCGCAGAGCGCGACGCCTTCGCGTACACCGGCAGCCTCACCACCCCAACCCCGACCTGCGTCGAGGGGGTGCGCTGGTTCGTCCTCACCACCGCGGTGGAGGTGAGCGAGGAGCAGGTGGCCGCCTTCACCGCGCTGTACGACAACAACTCCCGGCCGGTGCAGCCGCGAGCCTGAGCGGCTCGAGCCGACAGCTGCTCTGAGCCAGGTCCCTGCCAACGTGTCGACCTCCTCGGCGAGGTCCCGGACCAGACGGTCGCGCGGACAGTTGTGGGTGGCCAACCGCAAGGCCCGGCCTCGGGGTCGACACGAGCCCGGGCGCGGGCAGCCGGGCCACGGCGCAGCCCTGTTCAGCCGAGGCTCACCCGCGCCCGCAGGTCATCGCGCTGCTGCCGGGTCAACGACTCCCCCGCCAACGTGGGCGCCGAGCCCACCAGAAGCTGCGTGTACGGGTGCTGAGGTGCGGTCACCACGGAGCGCGTCGGCCCCGACTCCACCACCGTGCCCAGGCGCAACACCACCGTCCGGTCGGTCACCCCCGCCACGGATCCCAGGTCGTGGGAGATGTAGAGCATCCCGATGCCCTCGTCACGCAGCGCGGTGAGCCCGTCGATGATCGCCACCCGGTTGGCGGCGTCCAAGGCGCTCACCGGCTCGTCAAGCAGCACCAGTCGCGGCTCGGTGACAAGCGCCCGGGCGATGGCCGCGCGCTGGCGCTGGCCACCGGAGAGCTCCGCGGGGAAGCGCTCCAACAGCTCGACGTCGAGCCGGGCGCGTCCGGCGAAGCGCCGCACCCGCTCGGCCACCTCGGCGCGCGAGAGCCCGCCGCGGATCCGCAACGGCTCCGCGATCGAGTCGCCCACCGAGACGTCGCCGTCGAGGCTGCGCAGCGGGTCCTGGAAGACGTACGAGACCACGCCACGACGACGGAACGCTCGGCGCTGCGCCCGTGACTGGGCGATGAGGTCCTCGCCCTGCACGCGAACCGTTCCGGCACCGGGTTCGGCCAGTCCGAGGACGGCACGCGCCACGGTGCTCTTGCCGGAGCCGCTCTCTCCGATCAACCCGACGATCTCACCGGCGTCCACCCGCAGGTCGATCCCGTGCAGCACCTGGGTGCGCGAGCGCCGCACACCGAGGTGGACCTCGAGCCCCTCGACCTCGAGCAACGGTGTCTCAGGCATAGGAGACCACCTCCTCGACGTGGGCGGCCACCGCGGCGGCCGGAGGAAGCTCCCGCGCCGCATCGAGCTGGGCCGCCTCGTGCCGGGCGAAGAAGTGGTCGAGGCCGTACCGCTCGTGCTCGGCGATCAGCAGCTGTGTGTACGGGTGCTGCGGAGCGTGCAGGACTTCGTGCGCCGTGCCCTGCTCCACCACCTCTCCGTGGCGCATCACCAGCACCTCGTCGCAGACCTGCGCCACGACGGCCAGGTCGTGGGAGATGACCACCAAGGAGAGGCCCTCGGACTCCTTCAGCTCCACCAGCAGGTCCAGGATCTCGGCCTGGACGGTCACGTCGAGTGCCGTCGTGGCCTCGTCCGCGATCAGGATGTCGGGACCCAACGCGATCGCGATCGCGAGCAGCACCCGCTGCAGCATGCCGCCCGACAGCTCGTGGCTGTACTGGGTGACCACCAGGGCGGGATTGCGCAGGTGCACCGCCTCGAACAGGCGCAACGTCTCGGCCCGGGCGGCCGTCCGGGACAGCCCCCGCTTGACCCGCAGCACCTCCTCCACCTGCCTGCCCAGCCGGATGGAGGGGTTGAGGTACGAGCCCGGGTCCTGGAAGACCGCGGCGATCACGTTGCCGCGGGTGTCGACCCAGTCGCGCGTGGTGAACTCGCGGGTGTCGCGACCGTGGATCTCCACGGTGCCCCGGGTGACCTCGAGGACCCCGGGAAGGATCCCCAGCACGGCGCGGATCGAGACGGTCTTGCCGCTCCCCGACTCTCCCACGATGCCCAGGACCTGACCCCGACGCAGCGCGAGGTCGAGTCCGCGGACCACCGGCTCTCCGCTCACTCGGTGGGTGACCTCCAGATCACGGACGCTCAGCACGTTCTCAGACATCGGTTCCTCCTCGTGGAGTGGGGACGGGGTCAGGGGTTGGGTCGGGGGAAGCGGTCGGGTCGGGCACCGGGCGGGTTTCCGGACCCGCACCGACGCCGGCACCCACCAACCCCCGGAAGTGGGTGCGTGCCCGGGAGCGACGAGCCTTCCTCGCCGCGGTCTCGGCGAGCAACTGACGTCCGGACTCTCCCGTGACGTCGCGGATGGCGTCGGCCAGCAGGTTGCAGGCCAGCACCGAGACCAGGATCAGGACCACGGGGGCGAAGGGGGCGAAGGGACGCACCGCGATGAAGCTCAGGTCGGTGGCCAGGACCCCACCCCAGGTGGCGGTCGGCGGAGCGACGCCGATGCCCAGGAAGGTGAGGCTGGCGATCACGGCCAGACCGGTGCCGACGGTGGTGGCGAACGAGATGGCCAGCGGGGGCAGCACCTTCACCAGCACGTGCTTGGCCACCACCCACCGGGTGCTGGCACCGGCCAGGACGGCCGCCTCGACGTACTGCGAGCTCTCCACTCCCATCGTGGCGCTGCGCGCCACCCGGTAGAACACCGGCGCCAGCAGGATCCCGACGGCGAACAGGGCCTGGGCCACGCCGTTGCCCAGCAGCGCGGTCATGGCCACCGCGAAGACCAGGAAGGGCAGCGCCACCAAGGTGTCGGTGACCCGGAGCGACACCCACTCGAAGCTGCGACCCAGGTAGACCGAGAGGATCCCGGGGACCGCGCCGAGCAGGAAGGCCAGCACGGCCACGAGCAGGGCACCCGAGAGGCTCAGGGCCGCCCCGGAGAGCAACCGACTGAGGACGTCGCGGCCCAGGTAGTCGGTGCCGAGCAGGTGCTGGGCGCTGGGCCCCAGCAGGTTGTCGGCGACGGTCTGGTTGGGCTCGTACGGGGCGAGCGGCTTGCCGAGGACGGCGATCGCCGTGAGCAGCATCAGCATCGCGACGGCCCACCGGCCGCTGCCCAGACGCAGGACGTTGCGAAGCATCAGACACCTCTCTTCGACGACGGGATGAGGAGGGCGAGCAGGGCGTTGACGGCCAGGTTGAAGACCACGACGAGGATCACCGCGATCACCAGCACCGCCTGGACGGCTGGGACGTCACCCTTCACCGCTGACTGCGCGGAGAAGAGGCCGTAGCCGGAGAGCTGGAAGATCGACTCGGTGACCACCGCACCACCGAGCAGGTTGGGAAACTTCAGCCCCAGCACCGACAGTGCGGGCGCCACGCCGTTGCGCAGCGTGTGGACGAAGAAGATCCGCCGCTGACCGAGTCCGCGAACGACCGCACCGGTGACGTAGTTCTCCTTCGACGTGTTGAGCAGTCCCACCCGGAGCTGTCGGGCCATGTCGGAGATCGTGTCGAGGCTGAGTGCCAGCGCCGGCAGGATGATGTGGCTGAGCCAGGGCCAGAAGCCTTCGGCGAGCGGCACGTACCCGGCGGCGGGGAGCCACTCGAACTGGACCGCGAAGACCACGATCAGGGCGATGCCGACGATGAACGGCGGCAGCACCGAGATCACCGAGGTGAGGACCGTGACCCCGCGGTCGAACCAGGAGCCGTGGAAGTGCGCGGCCAGGGCGCCGAGGACGGACCCGACGACGACGCCCAGCACCAGGGCGAGCAGGGCGACCGAGAGGCTGATCGCCGCTCGACCGGCGAGGAGTTCGCCGACCGGGGTGTTGTTGGCCCAGCTGACCCCGAAGTCACCGGTGAGGACGCTCTTGAGCCAGTCGAGGTACTGCACGATCCAGGGCCGGTCGAGCCCCCACTCGTGGTTCATCGCCGCGATCTTCTCGGGGGTGGCGTTCTCGCCGAGCTGGATGATGGCCGGGCTGCGTCCGCTCAGCGTGCCGAGCAGGAACGTGAAGATCGATCCCAGCAGGAACACCGGTACGAAGGCGCCCAGGAGGCGTCCGACCACGATGCCCACCCGTCGCAGGCGAGGGAAGGAGGGCAGTGCGAGGGTGCCCTGCCCTCCTTCCACGTAGGTGGTCATCCGACTGTGATCCCGTTCCAGCGGAAGGAGCCGTCGGTCCTGGGGAAGTCCGAGACGTCGTCAGCGGACACCGAGACGTTGGGCGAGGTGTAGAGGAAGACCGAGCCACCGGTCTCGACACCGACCCTGGCCGCCTCCTGGAGGTGGCTCGCGTAGCTCGGGTCGTCGAGCCTGGTCTCGAGCACCTTCTGGCGGGCCTTGGTGTAGGCCGGGTGCTCGGTGGCGGACAGGTTGAGGATGCCGGACTTCGAGAAGTGCTCGTCGAGGGAGAGGAGCTTGTTGTCCCGGCCGACGTAGCCGTAGACCGCTGCCTGCTGGGTCTTGCCGTAGTAACCGGGGTAGAAGGAGGTGTTGTCGTCCTGGACCAGTTCGACGTCGAAGCCGACCGCCTCGAGCTGCTGCTGGAGCTGTTCGGCGGAGGCGGTGGAGGTGGGGAAGACGTTGATCCTGACCGACAGGTCCTTCTCGCCGGAATCCTGCAGCAGGCGCTTGGCCTTGTTCGGGTCGTAGGTGAACGCCTTGTCGATCTCGGGGTTGAAGGCCGGGTTGGTGGAGGCCACCGGGTTGGCGCTGGCGGCGCCGAGGCCGAAGGTGATGTTCTTGACGAACGCCTCCCGGTCGATCGCGGCGTTGAACGCCTCGACCACCTTCTCGTTGGTGAACGGTGCCTGCCTGCGGTTGATGTTGACGAAGGAAGCGGTCCAGTTGGCGGCGGTGTCGGCCCAGACCTTGAGACCGGAGCTCTTGGCCGCCTCCAGGTTCTGCGGCGAGAGGCTTCCGGCGAAGTTGTAGACCCCGGTCTGCAGACCCGACAGGACGGTGGCCGGGTCGGTGCCCAGGCTGACCTTCACCTTGTCAATGTGGATGTTCTCGGCGTCCCAGTAGCCGTCCCACTTCTCGAGCACGATCTCGGCGCCCGGGACCACCTTGACCACCTTGAACGGACCGGCGCCGACGGGGGCGTTGGCGTTCAACGACTTCAGGTTCTTCTCGGCTGCTTCCTGGCTGGGGATCAGCGAGGAGCGGTTGGCCAGGATCAGCGGGAAGCCGAAGTCGGTCTGGGTGAGGTCGATCTGGACGTGGGTGGCATCGATCGCCTTGACGCTCTTGATCTCGTGGTAGGCCGCCTTGAGCGCGGAGTTGTCCTGGGAGAGGCCCCGCTCGAAGTGGTAGACGATCGCCTCGGCGTCGAGCGGGGACCCGTCCTGGAAGGTGAGGCCATCGCGCAACGTGAGGGTGAGCTGGTCACCCTTGTCGTTGAAGGTGTACCCGGTGGCCAGGCCCGGCGTCAGCTCTCCCTGCTCGTCGAGGACGAAGAGCGGTTCATAGATCAGCGAGAGGGTCTGGGTGGTCCCGGTGGGTCCGAGCACCACCGGGTCGTAGGCCGGCACGTCGCCGGCGTTGGCGATCCTGAGCTCGCCACCGGCCTTCCCGTCGCTCTCCGAGGACCCGGATCCGCAGGCAGCCAGGAGAGTCGCGGCCACGACGACCGCGGAGGTGGCGGCCAGGGTGCGCCGGACCGCGAAGGGACGGCGGCGGGTGGTGTCGACGGGCGCACCCGTGGTGGTGCGCGACTTCCTCTTCATGGTGCTTGTCAGCCTTTCTGGCGGTGGTGACCGCAGCGGGGATTCGGTCCGGGTCTCGACCGATTCGAATATGAGTTACTTGATCGACTTAATTCGACTGGTACGAGACTGCACCGTCGGGCACCGGGAAGTCCAACAACGCTTCATCGCGGCACCCATCACGCGGCGCAATGGATCCCGGCTGGCCGTACCGGCGCAGTCAGTGGTGGGCCACCTCGGCGCGCTCCACCCCTCCGCGCCCCGCCGCACGCTGGACCTCCGCACGCAGGACCTCCGCACGCAGGACCCCCAGAGCAGTGGCGAACACTGCGCGATCCACCCCGGCCCGACCCCACAGGGCGAACTCCAACGGACGAGCGGGCGGCAGCGAGGTGGCTTCGACGAGACCCTCGGGCACCTGGCCCAGGGTCGCCATCAGGGCCACGCCGACCCCGGAAGCTGCGGCGGCGTGCACTCCGGCCAGCTGCACGGCCTCGCCCGCCACCGTGGGCGCCAACCCGTTCTCGTGCAGCGTCTCGACCGCCCGAGAACGCAGTGCACAGGGGCTCTCGAACGCCACCAGCGGGACGACCCCCGGGCGCGGCGCACTCCACCCGGGTGCCGAGAGCCAGGTCAGGTCCAGCGCCCCGATCGAGGCGGCTCGAGCCGCCCCGTCCAGCTCGGGGTGCGCCGTCGGCCCGGGGAGCACGGCGAGGTCGATGCGACCCGCCACCAGGTCGGCGCGCAGTCGCGCCCCCCGATCCAGGCGCAGCCGGACCTCGGGTGCCGAGGAACCGCGACCAGGGACGCCGTCCTCCGCGTCCGCGCCAGCAGCGGCGAGCGGCCTCGACCGGCCCGAGAGCGCAGCCGTCAACGACGGCAGCAGCTGCACCGCGGCATGCTCGGTGGAACCAACCACCAGCACCGACTGCTCCTCCGGCACGAAGTGGGCCAGCGCCCGGTCGTGGACCTCCAGGATCTGCCGGGCGTACCCGAGCAGCGCCTCGCCCTCGTCGGTGAAGCGTGACGAGCGCCCGTCACGCTCGACGAGCTTGACGCCCAGAGCAGCCTCGAGACGGCGAATGTGCTGACTCACTCCGGCCTGACTGAGGTGCAGCGCGTCGGCAGCCCTCAGGAAGCCACCGTTGTCGGCGACCCCCACAAGGCTGCGCAGCGGCGTGATGTCCAGGATTCCCGGCACTTCTGATCCCCCAGTCGACCTCATTCATCACGTCGCGTGATGAGAGATGAACGAACTTGTTGTTAGACAATGTCACCTAACTTAGTGGAGATTGTTGCCAAAGGCTCGAACATCCTTCGAGCAGGTCTCAAGGATTGGAAGACGATGACGCAGCGACAGATCCACCTCGGCGCCGTGACCACTCCCACCGGTGGCCCGGGACGACACACCCTCTGGCGCGACCCGGAGATCCCGGGGGACGCCAGCGTCGACATCAACTGGTACATCGAGGCCGCGAAGAAGGCCGAGGAGGGCAGGTTCGACCTGCTCTTCATCGTCGACAGCCAGTTCATCACCCCCCACTCGCCGCCGCACTACCTGAACCGCCTCGAGCCGCTCACCCTGCTCAGTGCCGTCGCCACCCACACCCGCCACATCGGCCTGGTCGGCACCGCGACCACCAGCTTCAACAGTCCCTTCAACCTCGCCCGTCGCTTCGCCTCGCTCGACCTGATCAGTGGCGGCCGCGCCGGCTGGAACGTCGTGACCACCGGTGACGCAGGCACCGCGCTCAACTACGGCCTCGACGAGATGTACGACTACGACACCCGCTACGAGCGCGCCCAGGAGTACGTCGAGCTGGCCCGGGCCCTGTGGGACTCCTACGAGGACGACGCCTTCCCCCGCGACCGTGCCAGCGGCCAGTTCCTCGACGCCGCCAAGCAGCACGTCCTCGACTGGGAGGGCAAGTACTTCAAGGTCCGTGGCCCGCTCAACATCGAGAGCTCGCGCCAGGGTGCCCCGGTGATCTTCCAGGCCGGTGACTCCGACCAGGGCCGCGACCTCGGCGCCAGCGTCGGCGAAGGGATCTTCACCCATGCCCCCGACATCGCGACCGGCCAGGCGTTCTACTCCGACATCAAGGGCCGCGCCCGTGACAAGTACGGTCGCAACCCCGACGAGCTGGTGATCATGCCCGGCATCAGCGTGGTGGTCGCCGACACCGACGCCGAGGCCCGCGAGCTCGAGGCCCACCACAACGAGGCGGACCACACCTTCGACGCCGCGCTGCACGAGTTCGGCCGCCCCTTCGGCTGGCACGACTTCACCCAGTACGACCTCGACGCCCCCTTCCCCGCGGACGCGCTGAAGTACGGCGAGCGTTCCTTCTACACCCAGGCCAAGGCCGTCACCCGCCGGGCCACGGAGAGCGGATGGACGCTGCGCGAAGCCGTCGAGGCGTCCCGTGCCTCACGCAAGGGGGCCTTCGTGGGCTCCGCGGAGACGGTCGCCGCCACCCTCGTCGACTGGTGGGAGGCCCGCGCCGCCGACGGCTTCAACATCCACGTCGGCCACCCGTCCAACTTCGCCAGGTTCGTCGACGAGGTCGTCCCGCTGCTGCAGGAGCGCGGCGCCTACCGCACCGAGTACTCCTCCGACACACTGCGCGGCAACCTCGGCCTGTCCGTCCCGGAGAACCGGTACACCGCAGCCCGCGCCGCCGGCGCCAGCGCCGGCACCCGTCCGGCCGTCCCCCAGCAGTCCGCCCCCGCGGGCGTGGGCGCATGAGCACGGAGGTCGTGCGCGCTTGGGACGAACCAGCCGGAGCCGTCGCCCGCGGCACCGTCGTGGTCGTCCCCGGGCGCGGCGAGGGCCCCGCGCAGTACCGCCGGTTCGGCGCCCGCATCGCCGGTGAGAACTGGAGGGTGCGACTGGTCGACCTCGACCTCGACGACACCTCCAGCGCGCTCGCCGAGCTGCGCGCCGTCGTCGCCGACGACACCCTGCCGTCTCCGAAGGTGCTGGTCGGCGTGGACGCCGGCGCCGTCTGGGCCACCCGTGTGGCCGACCCGGTCGGCACCGACGCGGTGGTGGTCGCCGGCGCCGCCTCCACCTCTCCCCGTCCGGTCGGCGGCTGGCCGTCCGAGCTCGACGCCCGCACCGCCTGCCCCGTGCACCGCGGGGTCCTGGAGTCCGACCCCACGTTCGAGCGCGGGTCCCTCTCGCGCCCGCTGCCCACCGCGTGGGCCACCCCCGTGCCACCCCTCCAGCCGACCCTGGTGCTCCACGGCGACGCCGACCCCGTGACCCCGCTGGCGGAGGCCGTGAACCCCTACGCCGACGCGCCGCAGGCCGTGGTCAAGGTGGTCCACGGCGGGCGTCACGACGTCCTCAACGACGCCACGCACCGGGCAGTGGCGGCCACGCTGGTGCTCTTCCTCGAGTCGCTCCGGCTGGGCCGGGACCTCCCGCCGATCGTCAGCGAGCTCGTGCCTGCGGGAGCGGGCGCATGAGCGCGGCGGCCCGCGGCGCCGAACAAGGTCGCCACAGCTTCATGCTGATGAGCCTGGTGCCGCACGCCCCCGGCACCGACGCCCACCGCCGCTACCGGCAGCTGGGAGAGATCGCCCAGTTCGCCGAGCGCGTCGGCTTCGACGCCTTCGGGGTGGGGGAACGGCACGAACCGGCCTTCCTCAGCTCCTCGCCCGCGGTGCTGCTGGGCCACCTGGCGGCGCTGACGTCCCGCATCCGGCTGTTCACCGCCGCCACCACGATCGCACTGCACGACCCGGTGCGCGCCTACGAGGACTACGCGGTCGTCGACCAGCTCTCGGGGGGACGTCTGGAGCTGATCATCGGAACCGGCCTCGGCCCGACCTCCGAGCGCGTCTTCGGGATCGCACCCGAGCAGCAGGCCCGCCTGACGGAGGAGTCCTACGAGCTGTTGCGGCACCTGTGGCACTCGGTGCTGGCCTCCCACGACGGGAGCCTGCGCCCTGCCCTGGACGGCGTGGAGCTGTCCCCCCGGCCTTTCCAGCCCCGGATCCAGGTGTGGCACGCCGGCCTGTCATCGCGTGAGTCCGCGGTCCGACCGGCCGTCTGGGGTGAGCCGCTGGTCAGCGGCAACCTGTACGGGACGATCGAGCAGGTGGGCAGACACGTCGACGCCTACCGCGAGGAGTGGACGGCGCGTGGACGTGACCTCGCCGACGCGCGGATCGGAGTCGGCGTGGCCGGTGCGCACGTGGCCGCCCGCAGCCAGGACGCGCGCCGCGAGTTCCGTCCGGCGTTCGACTGCCAGATGCAGCAGGTCAGCCAACTGCTGGGGGGCACCCCCTACCGCGACCTCGACACCTACCTGGCCACCAGCACCGCACTGGTGGGGTCACCAGCCGAGGTGCAGGAGAAGTTCGCACTGCTCAGGGAGCGCTTCGGGCACACCATGACGTACCACCACGCCGACTCACCGGGCCTGGACCCGGCTGCGTGGCGTCGGGGCAAGGAGCTCTTCGCCGAGCACCT
>JAZQNT010000358.1:0-1563 GCA_045627505.1 Nocardioides sp. | reverse complement strand
GATCTTCTGTCCCACCAACTACGGTGCCGCGTCCTATTACAAACCCGGCGGCGGACGCGTGAAGATCGTCGTGAAAGGCGCGGCAACAGTCAACGGCAGCATCGTCGCCGACGGCGGGCCGAATCCAGACGGCATAATCCTTGGGTCGTGGGTTCGAGCCCCACCCGCCCTACAGAACAGATGAGGGCGCGGGTGAGCCAACAGCAGTTGGCGGGGGCCCCGCGTTGCCGGACTCCGGTTGCCGCGAATCTCCAGAAGATGACCTCCTGAGCCCGGTTCTCTTCGTGTGGACAGAGGACTCACGGCCGCAAGGCATGGACCGACCACCGCGCCCGGGGTCAGTCTGGGAAGCATGAACCGCGTACTGGAGTTCCTCGCTGACGAACCGGTCCTGCTGTTGAGCATTCTGCTGGCGATCGGGACGCTGCTGGGGCGCGTGCGCGTGTTCGGAGTGCCGGTCGGGCCGGCCGCGGTCCTGTTCGCCGCGCTCGGCGTCTCCGCCGTCGCCACCGCACAAGACGTGTCGTTGGAGCTGCCGTCACTGGTCGGGACGCTCGGCCTGGTGCTCTTCACCTACACCGTGGGACTGATCGGCGGCCCGAACTTCTTGAGCTCGCTGCGCACGGGCTGGAGGCTGATCGCCGGTGTGGTGGTGGTGCTCTGCCTGACTGCGGTGACGGCCGTCCTGGTGGGCCGCCTGCTCGACCTCGACGACGGGACGATCGCGGGCACCTTCGCCGGCGCGCTGACCAACACTCCGGCCCTGGCGGCGGCCACAGAGACCGCCGGTGGCTCGGGGCCGACCGTCGGCTACTCGATCAGCTACGTGTGGGGCGTCCTCGGAATGATGCTGGCCGTCGCCTGGGTGCTGGGTCGCCATCCCGACGAGGCCGCCAACGAACCACTGGTGCACCAGACCATCCGGATCGACCGCGAACAGCCGATCAGTCTGGACGAGTTGAGTGCGCGCTACCGCGGCGAGGTCACCTTCACCCGGCTCAAGCGCGGCCATGCAGCGAATCCCACCCAGCTCGCCGAGGGCTCCGACGTGGTCCGCCACCGCGACCTGGTCACTGCGGTCGGGCCCCGCAAGCTCGTGGACCGGGTTGCCACCGACCTCGGGCACGTCTCGTCCCACGACATCGTCGGGGACCGGGACGACCTGGACTACCGGCGGATCACCCTGTCGAACTCCGCGCTGGCCGGGCTGACCGTCGCTGAACTCGGCCTGGACGAGTACGGCGCGACCGCGAGCCGCCTCCGGCGCGGTGACGTCGACATGGTCACCCAACCCGACCTCGTGGCGCAGATGGGTGACCGGATCCGGGTGATCGCCCCCAAGTCGCGGATCGGTGACGTCAGTCGCCACCTCGGTGACTCCGAGCGCGGTCTCTCCGACATCAACCCCGGCGCGCTGGCGCTGGGGATCAGCCTGGGCATCCTGCTGGGTCTGTTGCACATCCCGCTGCCCGGCGGCGGGTTCTCGATCGGCGCCGCGGCGGGGACTCTGATCGTCGGTCTGGTCTTCGGCCGGCTCGGACGCGTCGGGCCGCTGGTGACCAC
>JAZQNT010000357.1:0-2589 GCA_045627505.1 Nocardioides sp. | reverse complement strand
CGTGACCTCCCCTGACGCCGCGATGCCCGCCCTGTCCGTCCTCGACCTGATCCCGGTCCGCAGCGACCAGGCCACCGGCGACGCGCTGCGTGCGTCCACCGCGCTGGCGAAGACTGCCGACGAGCTCGGGTTCCGGCGCTACTGGGTGGCCGAGCACCACAACACCACGTCGGTGGCCTCCACCAACCCGCCGGTGCTGATCGCGATGCTGGCCTCGGCCACGCAGCAGATCTCGGTGGGCTCGGGCGGCGTGATGCTGCCCAACCACTCGCCGTTGGTGGTGGCGGAGCAGTTCGCCCTGCTCGAGGCCGCGTTCCCCGGCCGGATCGACCTGGGCATCGGCCGGGCGCCGGGCACCGATGCGCTGACCCGCTTCGTGCTGCGCGGGCAGGAGATGGAGGACGCCGACGCCGCGGTGAACAAGTTCCCGCAGTACGTCAGCGAGATCGGCATGCTGATGCGTCCCGAGGGTGTGGAGATCGCCTACGGCCAGCGCCACCAGTCGTTGCGCGCCACCCCGCTGGCCCGCTCGGTGGCCCGGATGTGGCTGCTCGGTTCCTCGGAGTACTCCGCGCAGCTGGCCGCCCAGCAGGGGCTGCCCTACGTCTTCGCCCACCACTTCTTCGGCCAGGGCACCGAGCAGGCGCTGAAGATCTACCGCGACACCTACCAGCCCTCCGAGCTCTACCCCGAGCCGACGACGTTCCTCACCGTCAACGCCTCGGTCGCGGAGACCAAGGACGAGGCGTTCCGGATGGCGATCCCGCACATGCAGTCGATGATCGCGCTGCGCACCGGCGGCCCCTTCACCGCCCAGCGCACCGTCGAGGAGGCCGAGGAGATCGGATTCCCCGACGCCCACCTGCCGCTGGTGGAGGCGATGCGGGAGAAATGGATCGTCGACGAGCCGGTCGCCGCCAAGCGTCGGATCGCGGAGTTCGCGCACGAGCACGGCGTGGACGAGGTGATGGTGCAGCCGATCGGCGGCGCACTCGCCGGCACGCCCGTCGACCAGGCCCCCGCGCGTGAGGCCACCCTGCGCCTGCTCGCCTCCTGAGTCACGCCCCACCGGTTGTGGTTGTCAGAACGGCAGTTTCATGACCGCAACCGGTGGGGCGCGGTCAGGCGGGGACGGCGGTGCGGCGCGCGGCCACCAGGCTGAGCACCGCCAGCGCCGCGGTGAACGCGTACAGCGGGACGAACGGGTTGGCGTCGGCCGCCTCGGCCGCTGCCATCACCAGTCCGGCCACGGCGATCGAGAGGGCCGCGCCCATCGAGTCGGCGGCGTTGATCGCGGCGGAGTTCGAACCGCGGTCGGCGTCGGAGGAGAGCGCCAGCATCGCCACCGTGGTGCGCGGGTAGCAGAAGCCCATCCCGCCCGCGGCGACCACGAACACCGCCGCGGCGAACCACTGGTTGGCGTCCAGGGCGATCACGACCGTCAGGGCCACGAACGCGACCGCCAGCGCTGCGGTGCCACCCGACATCGCCCCGGCGTGGGCCAGCCCGGGGTTCCTGGCCTGGACGGTGGAGCCCAGCCACCAGACCACGCCGACGGCAGCCAGCACGAGCCCTGCGCTGGTGGCGCTCACGCCCCACTGCTCCTCGAGCAGCAGCACGACGTAGGCCTGGGCGGTGAAGAACGCACCCGCCACCAGCCCGCGGGTGGAGATCACCGCGGGCAGGCCACGACGCAGCAGCAGTGAGCCGCTCGGCAGCAGCTGGGACAGCGCGAACAGCACCACTGCGGCACAGGCCAGGGAGACCACGGCGTGGTCGACCAGCCGCACGCCCAGCACGGCCACGGCGGCCAGCAGCGCCCACCCGACCGGACGCAGCGAGTCGTGCATCGGGGCGCCCTCGGAGCGGGGCACCGCCAGTGCGCGCGGCGCCAGCGCCAGGGTCACCGGGACCACCAGCGCGACCGTGCCGATGAAGACCCAACGCCAGCCGAACGCGTCGGAGGCCCAAGCCGCCAGCAGCGGACCGAAGAACGAGGGCAGCACCCAGGCTGCGGCGTACGCGGCGAAGAGCGACGCCTGCAGGCGCGCCGGGTAGAGGACGCCCACCAGCACGTAGAGCACCACCATCGAGGCGCCGCCGCCCATGCCCTGGAGGAAGCGTCCGGCGACGAAGACCTCCATCGTCGGCGCCAGCCCCGCCACCAGCAGTCCGGCGCCGAAGACCATCAGTGCGGCGAGCAGCGGCTTGCCGGGCCCGGCCCGGTCCGACCACATCCCGGCCAGCACCATCCCGATCACGCCGGAGGCCAACGGGGCGGCGAAGCCCAACGCGTACAGCTGGCGACCGTCGAGGGCGTCGGAGACCGCCGGCATCACGGTGATCACGGCCATCGTCTCGAAGGCGACCAGGACGATCACTGCGACCGTGCCCAGGGTGGTGGCCAGGTACGCGGGGGAGAGGACGCCGGGCTGCCTGGCCTCGGGCTGCTGGGCGTCGGGGGCCGCGGACGCGTCGGCGGGGGCGGGGGACTGCTGGGGCATGGGGCTCCGATGGTGGGTGCTGTGGGGGTTCGGACGTGTCAGCGTGCGATCGGCGCGTACGTCCCGTTGGTCAGGTTGATCAGGT
>JAZQNT010000356.1:0-6919 GCA_045627505.1 Nocardioides sp. | reverse complement strand
CAAGGCGTTTTTCGTGCTTGCCGATGATGATGTGCGGGAATATGGGAATTCCGAAAAATCAGCGGAATTTGCAGACAAAGTAAAGGCTAACGGCTGGTCCACTTTCTCCATGAAAAATGGTGGCGCTGACCGCCGTGCTCGTCGTGGTGTTCGGTGACTGGCGCGTGGGTATCCGGGTCTTCGCCGGGGTGCTCTTTGCCGGTGCCGGGCTGCGGCTCGTCCTGCCTGCCGGCAAGGTGGGCATGCTGGCCGTCAGGAGCCGGACCGTGGACGTCGGCCTGCACCTGGCGGTGGGGCTGGCACTGATCCTCCTGGCTGGTTCGATCCCCGACCAACCGACCTGAGTTCCTCGCGCCTCCCGGCCCGGGTCAGTCCGAGCCCGGCACCGGTGCCCAGCCCTCGGGGACCGGATCGCCCTCGGCGACGCAGTCGCTCTCGCCCCCGGCGCCGGCGCGCGGCTGCACCTCGGTGAAGCCCCACCGGTCGTGGCACTCTGCGGGCCGGTTGCCGAACGGGTCCCACCGGTCGCTGTCGGGCAGCGTCGCGCCCACCCGTTCGCAGTAGCTGCCACCCTCCGCCATCAGCACCGGTGCCTCGCCGTCGCCGCAGCTCCACTCGTCGATGAGCGGCGTGCCGGAGATCTGCAGGTACGCCAAGAACCCGCCGACGAGCAACGTGGGCAGGGCGACGAGCGTCACCAGGACGGCGGGGACGAGGGAGCGTGGCTTCATGCCCGCCAGTCTCGTCGCGCGCAGGTCGACGCGAATGAGTCCGCGTACTCAACCGGGCGCTGCCGGGCCCGGGCCGAGGAGGTCAGATCAGGCCCAGCTCCGCCACGGCGTCGCGCTCCTCGGTCAACTCGGCCACCGAGGCGTCGATCAGGGGACGGGAGAACCCGTTGATCTCCAGACCCTCGACGATCGTCCAGTCGCCGCCGGAGCAACGCACCGGGAAGGACGAGATGAGCCCCTCGGGCACGCCGTAGGCGCCGGGGGAGCGCACCGCCATCGAGACCCAGTCGTCCTCGGGCGTGCCGAAGAGCCAGTCACGCGCCGCGTCGATGGTGGCCGAGGCGGCCGAGGCGGCCGATGAACTGCCCCGGGCCTCGATGATCGCGGCACCACGCTTTGCCACGGTGGGGATGAAGTGGTCGCTGATCCACCCCTCGTCGTTCACCACCTCGGCCGCACTGCGTCCGCCCACCCGGGCGTTGAAGAGGTCGGGGTACTGGGTCGAGGAGTGGTTGCCCCAGATGCTCATCCGAGAGATGTCGGTGACTTTCGCCTCCGTCTTCGACGCCAGCTGAGCGATCGCCCGGTTGTGGTCGAGGCGGGTGAGTGCGGAGAACCGCTCGCCGGGGATGTCGGGCGCGTTGTGCATCGCGATCAGGGCGTTGGTGTTCGCCGGATTGCCGGTGACCGCGACCCGCACGTCGTCCGCCGCTGCGGCGTTGAGCGCCTTGCCCTGGGCAGTGAAGATGGCCCCGTTGGCCTCCAGCAGGTCGCCACGTTCCATGCCCGGACCACGCGGACGGGCGCCCACCAGCAGCGCCAGGTTCACTCCGTCGAAGATCTTCTCGGCCACCGAACCGGTCTCCACGCCGGCCAGCGTGGGGAAGGCGCAGTCGTCGAGCTCCATCACCACGCCCTCGAGCGACTCGAGGGCGGAGTCGATCTCCAGCAGCCTCAACTCGATCGGGCGATCGCCGGCCAGTGCCCCCGCGGCCAGCCGGAAGAGCAGGTTGTAGCCGATCTGACCGGCTGCGCCGGTCACGGCCACCTTCAAGGGGGCTTCGGAGGAAACAGCCTTCTGGGACACGTGAACTCCTCGTGGGACGTCGCCAGCGGTTCAGGTGCTTCGACTGTAGACCCGGTGTCCAGTCCCGGGCAGGCACTCGTAGTGACCGGGGTTCGGGCATGCTGTGCGGGTGGACCTCGCAGACCGGCCGATGCCCCACCCCGCCTCCGGCGGCGCGGGGGAGCAGCCTCACGACGTGGTCGAGTCGCGCCCCGCCCGCAGGCGCAGGCGGCGGCTCGTCCTGGTGGTGGTGCTGGTGCTGCTGGCCGCCGGATTCGAGTGGGCGGTCAGGGCGGGGGAACCCAAGGTCGAGCCGACGGCCGGCGTGGACACGTTGCGCGTCCCCTGGCACCACCCGGAGCCAGCAGACTTCGTCGACGAGGTCACCCACCCCTGGCTGCCGCTGCGGCGTGGGGCGTCCTGGGAGTTCGGCGCCGGGGCCGGGGCCGGGGGCACGCAAGTGTGGATCGAGGTGGCCGCTGACCCCGTGGAGATTGCCGGGATCTCCGCCACGTCCGTGCGCACCCGCCGGGGGACCGCCCACGTCGCCCAGGACCGTGACGGCAACGTGTGGTTGCTCGGCGAGAGCGTGGAGGGTGAGGGCGCCTGGACGGTGGCGGACGGTCGTCCGGCCGGTCTGGTGCTGCCCGCGCGGCTGCGCCGTGGCGACGGGTACGCGTTGGTGGCCCAGGCCGACGGAACCGTGCTGCGCCGGGTGCAGCTGGACGAGCGCGAGCCGAACCCCGAGGTGACGCCGGTGGGCACCTACGACGAGGCGTGGGCGCTGCAGGTGGCCACGGTGCCGCAGCGCGAGGGCGAGTACCCGCGGGTGGTCCGGGTCGTGCTGGCGAAGGGTGTCGGCCCGGTGCGGATCAGCTCGGTCTCCGAAGGGTTGCTGCGTCTGCAGGAGGTCAGCATCCCCGGACTTCTGCCCTGACCTGCCTGGCTCTGTACTGACCTACCCGGCCCGGCAGCAGCTCCGGTGGGGCGGTCAGGCGCGGACCGAGCCGCCGCCGAAGGAGTCACGCACCGCGGCTCCGAGGAGGACTCGGTACTGGCTGGGGGGAGGGGAGCCGAAGGGCTGCGGCGGCAGCGTTCCGGCCGCCACCAGCACGTTGCCCTCGCGCTTCGCCTTGGCGGTCGAGGGCTCGAGGCCGACCACCACCTCGCCCAGCCCCCGACCATCGAGGGTCCGTGCCGCGGCCACGAAGTCGCGCACCAGCGGGAAGGGAGAACGGTCGCGCAGGTTGGCCACCAGCAGCCCTCCGGGAGCCAGCACCCTGCCCACCTGCTGGAGGAACGACGCCCCGATGAGGTCGTGCGGCACGTGCGCTCCGTCGAAGGCGTCCAGGATCACCACGTCCTGCGAGTCGTCGCGCACCGCGGCGATCCCCGCGGCGCCGTCGACGGTCCGGACCTTGATCCCGCTGCGCGACGGCAGGGGCGCCTCGGTGCGCACCCGCGCCACGAGGGTGGCGTCCGGCTCCAGCACGATCTGGGCCGAGCCCGGTCGGGTGGCGTGCACGTAGCGGGGCAGCGTCATCGCGGCTCCTCCCACGTGCAGCACGGCGAGGCGTCGCTCGGGGAGCCGTCCTGCCGGGAGGAGGTCGAGCAGGTCGCCGATCCGGCGCACGTAGTCGAACTCGAGGTGCGTGGGGTCGTCGAGGTCCAGGGCCGACTGCGGCATGCCGTCGAGCTCGAGGACGTAGAGGTGGCGGCTCACGGGCGCGACGCTACGCACCGCGGGCCCGGGTGGCGGCATCCGGCTCCGGGCCGGGCCCGCTGGCTGGCCGCGGGGTGCGGCTCAGTCCCTGCGCCCGACGTCTCCCCGTCCGACGTCTCCGCGCCCGATGTCTCCGCGCCCGACGTCTCGCCCGACCTCGCGGTGCGTGGCATCCCCCAGGTCGGCCTCCCGGTGCTCGACGAGCTCCTCGTACGGCTCCTCCGGCGCGGCCTCGTCGAAGCTCGGGTCCTTGCCGAACATGAACGCGTAGGTGAAGCCGGCGATCGCCGCACCCACCAGCGGCGCCAGGATGAAGAGCCAGACCTGCTCGAGCTGGGCCTCGCCGGCGAACAACGCCGGGCCGAGGGAACGGGCCGGGTTGACCGAGGTGCCGGTGGCGGGCATCGAGGCGAAGTGGATCAGGGCCAGCATCATGCCGATCGTGGCCGGGGCCAGGACGGCGGAGACCTCGTTGCGGGAGTCGGTGACGGCCAGGATCACCCACAGGAAGAGTGCGGTCAGCAGGGCCTCGATCGCGAACGCGGCCACCGCGGTGAAGCCGAGTGCGCTCCACTCGCCGTACCCGTTCGCGCCGAGCGTGGAGGCGTCCAGGTCGAACGCATCCGCCCCGGTGAGCAGCCAGTACAGGCTGCCCGCCGCGAGGACACCGCCGACGAACTGGGCCGCCCAGTACACCGGGAGGTGGATCCACTCCAGACGTCCGGCGATTGCCGCCCCCAGCGTGACGGCGGGGTTGAAGTGTCCGCCCGAGATGCGACCGACCGCGGCGGCCATCACCAGGACGGTGAGTCCGAAGGCGAGGCCGGTGGTGATGTAGGTCGAGAGCGTGGCAATCTCGGTACTCGAACTCATCACCGCCGCCCCCACCCCGAAGAACACGAGTACGTAGGTGCCGAGCAGCTCGGCAATGATCTTGTGGGCTGCCGTGGGCTGTGAGTTCATGGAAGACGACCTCTCTTGTCCGAGTCAGATGGCGTGGGTCGTGCTAACCACAGTCTCGCGTCAGGCGCGGGAGGGCCGTCAAGGCGTGAGGGTCCCCGCGTGTCGGGTATCTTGACATCAAGCAATCCATGAGCCGACAAGGAGTCGCTGCCACCATGGCCAAGATCATCTACACCCACACCGACGAGGCGCCGCTGCTCGCGACGTACTCGTTCCTCCCCATCGTCGAGTCGTTCGCGGCCAAGGCGGGGGTCGAGGTCGAGACCCGCGACATCTCGGTCGCCGCCCGCATCCTGGCCCAGTTCGGTCTGGCCGACGACGCCCTGTCCGAGCTCGGTGAGCTGGCCACGACCCCCGAGGCCAACATCATCAAGCTGCCGAACATCTCGGCCTCGATCCCGCAGCTCAAGGCTGCGATCGCCGAGCTCCAGGCCGCCGGTTTCGACATCCCGGACTACCCGGACAACGCCGACACCCCGGAGCTCCAGGAGATCCGCGCCAAGTACGACAAGGTCAAGGGTTCAGCCGTGAACCCGGTCCTGCGTGAGGGCAACTCCGACCGTCGCGCCCCCGCGTCGGTCAAGAACTACGCCAAGGCCCACCCGCACCGCATGGGTGTGTGGCCCAAGGACTCCAAGACCAACGTGGCCACCATGGGTGAGCACGACTTCAAGTCCAACGAGAAGTCCGTGACCCTGGCTGGCGACGACGTCCTCGACATCGTCCTCACCACCGAGGCCGGCGAGAAGATCGTCCTCAAGCAGGGCCTGAAGGTCCTCGAGGGTGAGGTCATCGACGCCTCCGTGCTCGAGGTCGCGCCCCTGAACGTGTTCCTGCGCAACGCGATCGCCAAGGCCAAGGCCGAGGGCGTCCTGTTCTCCGCGCACCTCAAGGCCACCATGATGAAGGTCTCCGACCCGATCATCTTCGGTCACGTGGTCAAGGCCTACTTCGCCGACGTCTTCGAGAAGTACGGCGACGACCTGGCCGCCGCCGGTCTCTCGGCCAACGACGGTCTGGGCACCATCCTCCCGGGTCTCGAGAAGCTCCCCAACGGCGCTGAGATCAAGGCTGCCTTCGAGCAGGCGATCGCCGAGGGCCCGGCCCTGGCGATGGTCGACTCCGACAAGGGCATCACCAACCTGCACGTCCCCTCCGACGTCATCATCGACGCCTCGATGCCGGCCATGATCCGCGCCGGCGGCATCATGTGGAACGCCGAGGGCAAGGAGCAGGACACCCTCGCGGTGATTCCGGACTCCTCCTACGCGGGCGTCTACCAGACCGTCATCGAGGACTGCCGCAAGAACGGCGCCCTCGACCCGTCGACCATGGGCACCGTCCCCAACGTCGGCCTCATGGCGAAGGCTGCCGAGGAGTACGGCTCCCACGACAAGACCTTCGAGGTCCCGGCTGCCGGCACCGTCGAGGTCCTCAACGCCGCGGGCGACGTGCTCCTGTCGCACGACGTCGCCGCGGGTGACATCTGGCGTGCCTGCCAGACCAAGGACGCCTCCATCCGTGACTGGGTGAAGCTGGCCGTGACCCGCGCCCGCGCGTCGCAGACCCCCGCGATCTTCTGGCTCGACGAGGCCCGTGGCCACGACGCCGAGCTGATCAAGAAGGTCAACACCTACCTGGCCGACAACGACACCGAGGGCCTGGACATCCGCATCCTGAGCCCGGAGCTGGCCACCGCCTTCACGCTCGAGCGTCTCCGCAAGGGCGAGGACACCATCTCGGTGACCGGCAACGTCCTGCGCGACTACAACACCGACCTGTTCCCGATCCTCGAGCTCGGCACCTCGGCGAAGATGCTCTCCGTCGTTCCGCTGATGAACGGCGGCGGCCTGTTCGAGACCGGTGCCGGTGGTTCGGCCCCGAAGCACGTGCAGCAGCTGGTCGGCGAGGACTACCTGCGTTGGGACTCGCTGGGTGAGTTCTTCGCCCTCGTCCCGTCGCTGGAGCTCTACGCCGAGCAGGCCGGCAAGGCTGGCGCCAAGGTCCTCGCGACCACGCTGGACAAGGCCACCGAGACCTTCCTCAACGAGGACCGCTCGCCGGGTCGCAAGCTGGGCACCATCGACAACCGCGGTTCGCACTTCTACCTGGCCATGTACTGGGCCCAGGAGCTCGCCGCGCAGACCGAGGACGCTGCGCTGGCCGCCGCGTTCGCCCCGCTCGCCGCCACGCTGGCCGAGAACGAGGAGAAGATCGTCTCCGAGCTCCTCGCCGTCCAGGGCAAGCCGGCCGACATCGGTGGCTACTACCGCCCCGACGCCGAGAAGATCGCCGCGGTCATGCGTCCGTCGGCCACCTTCAACGAGGCCCTCGCTTCGCTCTGAGCGCAGCGAGCAGAGCAGATCCCTGAACTGACCGCACGCCGCCGGGCGTGAGGTGCTCACCCGGAACCCCGGACACCCAGGTGTCCGGGGT
>JAZQNT010000355.1:0-8473 GCA_045627505.1 Nocardioides sp. | reverse complement strand
GCTAGAGGTTGGTTGTGAACTGCTGCTAGCAGGAACGGAGGAACTGCTGAGTTTTTCGTATTGAGCGGTTACATCAGTGTTCTTCACGATTTCATCAAACGATTTATCCCAACCGGTAAACTTGTAGCCGTCTCGTTCAGCCCCGTCTCCCATGCCGTGCCGACCATCCGGGCGGTGGCCCAGGTTCCGTCCGACGCCAACTTTCTCCCGCCGGTGCGCCGTCGGTGGGACGATCGGGCGGTGAACGTCGACGAATCCCGTGCCGACAAGCCCAGTGCCGACCAGGTCCGGGCCGCCCTGGCCCGCCACGTCGACGCGGACCGCGCCGCCGGCCTGGCGCAGTTCTTCCAGACCCACCCCGGCGGCTACGGGGAGGGCGACGTGTTCATCGGGCTCACCGTGCCGCAGGTGCGCTCGGTGGCGAAGGAGTACGCGCAGCTCCCCCTCACCGAGATCCGGGACCTGTTGGACGACGTCGAGCACGAGCACCGGCTCGCCGCACTGGTGATCGCGGTGGAGGCGCACCGCCGGGCGTCGAAGCCCCGCACCGAGGACCCCGTCCTGCAACAGCGCCTGCACGCGCTCTACCTGGACGCCCTGCACGCGGGGTGCGTCGACAACTGGGACCTGGTGGACATCTCCGCGGAGACCCTGGTCGGTGCCCACGCGCTGCGCTTTCCCGACGCGGTCGCCACCCGCGAGGCACTGGTGGCCGATGAGTCGCTGTGGCGTCGCCGGGCCGGGATCATCGCCACCTTCGCCGCCATCAAGGCCGGTGACCCGGCGCCCACGTTCGCTACCGCCACCGCGGTGCTGGACGACCGACGCGACCTGGTGCAGAAGGCGACCGGGTGGATGCTGCGCGAGGTGGGCAAGCGGATCAGCACCGACCTGCTGGTGCAGTACCTGTTCGAGCACGCCGCGGAGATGGGCCGCACCTGCCTGTCCTACGCCACCGAACGCGTCGACCCGGCGATCCGCTCGCAACTGCGCGCGTTGCGGCCCTGACCGAGGCCGGCGCGCGGAGGAGTCGGCCCCTCGAGGAGGCGAAAAGCTACCCGCGAGTTGTGACGGGAGCCCGGCCTCCAGGCCATCCGGCGGTTATGTTCTTCCGAGTCCCAGAACCAGAGAAGGTGTGCATGAAGGTCGTCGTCCTCACCGGCGCAGGCATCTCCGCGGAGAGTGGCGTGGCCACCTTCCGCGACGCCGGGGGTCTCTGGGAGGGCCACGACGTCATGCAGGTGGCCTCCCCCGAGGGCTTCGAGGCCGACCCCGGTCTGGTCCTGCGGTTCTACGACCTGCGCCGGGCCCAGCTCGACCAGGTGGAACCCAACCCGGCCCACGTCGCGCTGGGCCGACTGGAACAGGCCCTCGGCAGCGACCTGACCATCATCACCCAGAACGTCGACGACCTGCACGAGCGCGGGGGCGCCGCGAACGTGCTGCACATGCACGGCGAGCTGCGCTCCGCGCTCTGTCTGGCCTGCGCGCAACGTTTCACGTGGAACGGCACCCTGGCGGACCACCCGCGGTGTCCCGGCTGCGAGCGCAAGGCGCTGCGCCCCGACATCGTCTGGTTCGGCGAGATGCCGTACCACATGGACGAGATCCTGCACGCGCTCAGCGAGGCCGACGTCTTCTGCGCCGTCGGCACCTCCTCGCAGGTCTACCCCGCCGCCGCCTTCGTCGACTGGGCCCAGCAGCAGGGTGCCCGCACCGTCGAGCTCAACCTGGAGCAGACGGGGGCGTCGTCCACGTTCGACGACTCCCGCCAGGGTCCCGCCAGCCGGCTGGTCCCGGCCTGGGTGGACGAGGTCGTCGCCTCGGCCTGAACCTGCACCACCTCCGCGCCGCTTGCACCGGGAGGACAGGCCGCAAGACCCTCCCGCTGACCCTACTGGCGGGTATACGGTGCCCGCATGACGCGAGAGATCTATGACGAGGACCACGAAGCCTTCCGCGCCTCCGTCAGGGAGTTCCTGGAGCGCGAGGTCGTCCCGAACCTGGAGACGTACGAGAAGAACCACGGACTGACCCGGGACTTCTGGCTCGCAGCGGGCGCCGCCGGCCTGCTGGGCCTGGAGGTCCCCGAGCAGTACGGCGGCTCCGAGGCCGGCGACTACCGCTTCAACGCGGTGCTGACCGAGGAGCTGGCCAAGGTCAACATGACCCTGCCGTCGTGCGTCGGCATCCACGCCGACATCACCGCCCCCTACCTGGTGCACCTGACCAACGAGGAGCAGCGCCAGCGCTGGCTGCCGAAGGTCGCCACCGGCGAGCTGGTGCTGGCGATCGGCATGACCGAGCCGGGTGGCGGTTCCGACCTCGCGAACCTCAAGACCACGGCCGTGCGTGACGGCGACGGCTGGATCCTGAATGGCTCCAAGACGTTCATCACCAACGGCGGCTCCGCCGACATCGTGGTGGTCGCGGCCCGCACCGCGCCGGAGAAGCGGGCCAAGGGCATCTCGCTCTTCGCCGTCGACACGAAGTCCGAGGGTTTCTCGGTGGGCCGCGTGCTCGACAAGGTGGGCATGGACGACTCCGACACCGCGGAGCTGTCGTTCGTCAACGTCCGGGTCTCCGACGCCGACCTGGTCGGACCGCTCGACACCGGGTTCATCTCGATGATGCAGTTCCTGCCGCAGGAGCGCCTGGGCACGGCCGTCACCGGCCTGGCCCACGCCAAGCAGATCCTCGCCGAGACGATCCAGTACGCGAAGGACCGCACCGCGTTCGGGCAGCCGATCGGCTCCTTCCAGAACACCCAGTTCCTGCTCGCCGAGCTGGTGACCAAGGTCGAGGTGGCCGAGGCGTACGTGGACCAGTGCGTCGTGAAGCACACGCGCAAGGAGCTGACCGCGATCGACGCGGCGAAGGCCAAGTGGTGGGCCACCCAGGTGCAGTCGGAGGTGCTCGACCACTGCGTCCAGGTGCACGGCGGCTACGGCTACATGAACGAGTACCGCGTGGCCCGCGCCTGGCGCGACGCCCGCGTGACCAAGATCTGGGCGGGCTCCAACGAGATCATGAAGATGCTGATCGCCCGGGACCTCGGTCTCTGAGCCGAGACCGACAGTACGACCACCCGACCACCCGACCACCCGCCCGACCGCCCCGCCCGACCCGCACCGACCCAGCGACGCCTCACCTTCCTTGCACGCGGTTCGGATCGGAGGGAGCCTGCACCTATGAGGATGGAGATCGGTACCGACGAGCACCCGCGCCACTGGCACCACGAGGTGGGCAACCCGGCCACGCGCCTGAACTGGCTGCGGGCCGCCGTGCTGGGGGCCAACGACGGCATCGTCTCCACGGCGGGTGTGGTGATGGGTGTGGCCGGCGCCACCAGCGACCAGAAGGCGATCCTCCTGGCTGGCGTGGCGTCGTTGAGCGCAGGTGCGCTGAGCATGGCCGCCGGCGAGTACGTCTCGGTCTCCACCCAGCGCGACTCCGAGCTCTCGATCCTGGCCCTGGAGAAGCGGGAGCTGGAGCAGATGCCGGAGACCGAGCGCGAGGAACTCGTCCAGATGCTGCGCGAGAAGGGGCTCTCCCCGGCGACCTCCGAACAGGTGGCCACCGAGCTGCACGCCCACGACGCGCTGGCGGCGCACGCGGAGGTGGAGTTCGGGATCGACCCCGACGAACTCACCAACCCCTGGCACGCCGCCTGGGCGTCGTTGCTCGCTTTCGCCGTCGGCGCCCTGATCCCGCTGATCGTGGTGGCCCTGCTGCCGGCGTCGGTCCGGGTGGCCAGCACGGTGGTCGTGGTGGCCATCGCGCTGGCGATCAGCGGCGCGTCCAGCGCACACCTGGGCCTGAGCCCGAAGGGCCGCGCGGTCCTGCGCAACGTCACCGGCGGGCTGCTGGCCATGGGGGTGACCTACCTGGTGGGCATGGCCTTCGGCGTCACGGTCGGCTGATCCCGCCGTCGACGGAGCCGAGACGAGGGAGCCGACCCGACCGACAGCAGTCCCGACAGGAGATCACCGACCGGAGGTGTGACGATGAGGTGCTTCGTGGCCGTCCAACCACCCGAGGAGGCGCGCGACCACCTGGCCGAGTTCCTCGACCCGCGCCGCGACATCGCGCCGTTCCGCTGGGTCGACCCGGAGCAGGTCCACCTCACGCTCGCGTTCCTGGGCAACCTGCCCGAGCACCGTCTGGATGACTTCGTGGAGCGGTTGGAGCGGGCGGCGTCCCGGCGCCGCCCGCTCCCCACCGCGATCACCGGCGGGGGCGCCTTCCCGCACGTCTCCGGGGCCAGGGTGCTGTGGACCGGGCTCGACCTCGACGAGGACGACGCGCTCCAGCTGCGTCGCGCTGCGGAGGGTGCACGGGCCGCCGCCAACCGTGCCGGGGCCCAGCTGGACGGCCAGCGGTTCCGTCCACACCTGACGGTGGCGCGCTGCCCGCGTCCCACCGAGGTCACCCCCTGGGTGCGCCTGCTCGACGCCTACCGGGGACCCGACTGGACGATCGACGAGTTCGTCCTGATCGAGTCCCACCTGGGCGAGGGACCCCGGCGGCGGCCGCGGTACGAGTTGGTGGCGGAGTTCGCGTTCGGGTGAGCCGCCGCACACCGAGTCGGGCTCAGCGACGGCGCGCGGTGAGCGTGACGATCCGCGAGACCACGAGCGCCAGGTAGAAGACTCCGGCCACCTGCTCCAGGATCGCCACGGATCGCGCGTGCCCTTCCACCGGGATCACGTCGGAGAGACCGACCCCGGTGAGCGTGGAGAAGGACAGGTAGAGCAGCTCGAACCACGTCAGGGGCTCGCCGCCCTCCGGACTGGCCGAACCCACGAACGACGCCGGCCACAGCACCTGCACCCCGGCGTACACGTAGGCGAAGGCCCACGCGACGACCGTGAACGCCGCACCGGTCGCGAAGATCTCGTCGCGGGTGATCCGCTCGTCGTGGAAGAGGTAGCGCACCAGCGCCCACGAGACGTAGCAGTAGAACGGCACGTGGAAGAGCGCCGAGACCAGGACGATCGGTCCCGAGGTGGGATCCACCGCCTCGGCAACCGCCAGGACCATCGCCGGCAGCCCGAGCAGCACCGCCACCCAGGTGAGCTCCGGGCTGCGTCGCACCGCGAAGACGGCGGCGGAGACGGCGAGCATCTGCACCACCCCGGCCGTGGCCCGGCCAGCGGTCGAGCCCTCGAGCCCGGGGTACAGCAGCACCACCGCGAGCTGTGCGCTGAGCAGGAACGCGGACGGGTGGTGGGCGAGGGCGCTGGGCAGCGAACCGCCGGGCACCGCACCACCGGGCACCGCACCACCGGGCTGCGAGTACGGCTCCCCCTGCGACGACGTCACGCGTCGATCCTAGGGGCGGACCAGCCCGGGGAGGCGACCGAACGAGACGAAGGCCCCGCCCCCCGGTAAGGGGACGGGGCCTTGCCGCGGACCGGGGCCTGCTGAGCTCAGCCCATGAGGTCAGCCCATGAACTCGGCCGGTGAACTCAGCCCAGGGCCTTGACGATGTTCTCGACCTGGTCCTTCGCGTCACCGAACAGCATCCGGCTGTTCTCCTTGAAGAACAGCGGGTTCTGGACACCGGCGTATCCGGTGGCCATCGAGCGCTTGAACACGATGACCTCGCGGGCGTGCCAGACCTCCAGCACCGGCATGCCGGCAATGGGCGAGTTCGGCTCCTCGATCGCGGCCGGGTTCACCGTGTCGTTGGCCCCGATCACCAGCACCACGTCGGTGTCGGCGAAGTCCTCGTTGATCTCGTCCATCTCGAGCACCACGTCGTAGGGCACCTTGGCCTCGGCCAGCAACACGTTCATGTGGCCGGGCAGGCGGCCGGCGACCGGGTGGATGCCGAAGCGCACCTGGACGCCCTTCGCCTGGAGCTTGCGGGTCAGCTCGGCCACCGGGTACTGCGCCTGGGCCACCGCCATGCCGTAGCCGGGGGTGATCACCACCGAGCGGGCGGCGGCCAGCACGTCGGCGACCTCGTCGGCCAGGACCTCGCGGTGCTCGCCGTAGTCGCGGGCCTCGCCCGAGCTTCCGCCGTCGGAGCCGAAGCCACCGGCGATCACGGAGACGAACGAGCGGTTCATCGCCTTGCACATGATGTAGCTGAGGATCGCACCCGACGAGCCGACCAGGGCGCCGGTGATGATCAGCAGGTTGTTGCCGAGCATGAAGCCGGCGGCCGCGGCCGCCCAACCCGAGTACGAGTTGAGCATCGAGACCACGACCGGCATGTCGCCACCGCCGATGGCCGCCACCAGGTGGAAGCCCAGGAAGAGGGCCAGCGTGGTCATGACGACCAGCGGCACCACGCCGATGTACTCGGCTCCGCCGGCGGAGTTCATGAACCAGATCATCAGGACCAGCGAGAGGACGATGACCCCGAGGTTGAGCCAGTGACGCCCGGGCAGGACCACCGGCGTGGACGCCATCCTCGCGCTCAGCTTGAGGTTCGCGACGATCGATCCGGTGAACGTGACGGCACCGATGAACACGCCCAGGAAGATCTCCACGCCGTGAGCGGCGTCGAGGGCCTGCGGGGCCACGAGGAACGAGTTGAAGCCCACCAGGACGGCGGCCAGACCCACGAACGAGTGCAGCAGGGCCACCAGCTCGGGCATGCCGGTCATCTCGACCGTCCGCGCCTTCTGGGCGCCGATCACGCCACCGACGCCGATCGCCCGGCGAATGCACATTTTACAGTTTGTTGTTATTGTCTAAGAGATCCACGTTACCTTGATAACAATACGTGCACATCTAGCAGATCAACACGATATCTATGGATTCATAATTCCACGTTCTAGAGAGACGCATCCTACTAGTTTTATTATACTACTATATGAGTATTTATCTATATTAACATCTACCTGCGTAGTGGTCCTATGAGTCGCATCTTAAAGTGATTGTTCGTAATCAGTCTATTCTCAACCATTCTGCTAGATTCTCACTTATCATGATTAGGCACGAAGCATATTGCATTCTTTCAATCATCTTATAAACCGTTCGCAGTTCTATGCTGAGTATGTACATTAAACGTGGGAGCTCAACGGACGACATACAATCGGTATTTGTTGTGTAAATTGATGTCTAAATTTCACGGTTAAGCGAGAACGAAGCGCTGTAAGCTTTACAGTTTATCGTATTCAGCAGACGTACAGACGGTCATTTCAACTGTTAACAGTAACCCATACAGATTCGTATTTGATAAAAGAGTTATATCTCCGGCTGGGGGACCCTCCGCGCGCGCATGTACTTCCTCCCCAATCGCCGTGGTGCGCAATGCATTGCCCTGCCATTTTCACGTTCATTCGCGCTATCCACACTCTGGTAGCACCGTTGGGACGCGAGCAATCGATCAGGAGAGTTTGGAGGACGTGGACGGCCTCCTGTGGTAGGCACCCATGATAAGTGACCAATGAGGAAGCGGAGAAGAGCGAAATGAACTTGTAGAACGAAATATTATGCATCGCATATCATGAGTTTACCTAGAAGACGAAGTATGTACGATGAATGTGATAGATCAAATAATGATGTTAGAGATATATTTAGGGGGAAAATCCATAGATACGATGAACACACACAACATGATATTAAGGTTAACTCGCACTCAGTAGTTAGGTATATACGATTATGTGCTACAGAAATATCCTGTGTGCATAGCCCGACCAAGACAATTGCTCATTTTTGCAAGAGCATTCGTGGTTTAGTGGTAGAATATATGGTTGCCATCCATGTGACCCGGGTTCGATTCCCGGCGAATGCACATTTTACATTTTGTAGTTATTGTCTTATAGATCCACGTTACCTTGATAACAATACTAGCAGATCAAAACGATATCTGTAGATTCATAATTCCACGTTCTAGAGAGACGCATCCTACTGGTTATATTATACTACTATATGAGTATTTATCTATATTAACATCTACCTGCGTAGTGGTCCTCGGAGTCGCATCTTAAAGTGATTGTTCGTAATCAGTCTCCCTCAACCATTCTGCTAGATTCTCACTTATCATGATTAGGCACGAAGCATATTGCATTCTTTCAATCATCTTATAAACCGTTCGCAGTTCTATGCTGAGTATGTACATTAAAAGTGGGAGCTCAACGGGCGACATACAATCGGTATTTGGTGTGTAAATTGATGTCTAAATTTCACAGTTAAGCCAGAATGAAGCGCTGTAAGCTTTACAGTCCGTCGTATTCAGCAGATGTACAGACAGTCATTTCAACTGTTAACAGTAATCCATACATATTAGTATTTGATAAAAGAGTTATATCTCCGGCTGGGGGACCCTCCGCGTGCGCATGTACTTCCTCCCCAATCGCCGTGGTGCGCAATGTATTGCCCTGTCATTTTCACGTTTATTCGCGCTATCCACACTCTGGTAGCACCGTTGCGACGCGAGCAATCGATCAGGAGAGTTTGGAGAACGTCGACGGCCTCCTGTGGTAGGCACTCATGATAAGTGACCAAGGAGGAA
>JAZQNT010000354.1:0-2839 GCA_045627505.1 Nocardioides sp. | reverse complement strand
AGTCGTCGAGGCGGCGAAGACCGCGAGCGCGCACAGCTTCATCATGCGTCTTGAGAACGGCTACGACACCGTTCTGGAGGGCGACGGCGCGAACCTTTCCCAGGGACAGCGTCAGCTCCTTAATATCGCGCGCGCGGCGCTCTCGAAGGCGCCCATCCTGGTCCTCGACGAGGCCACGAGCTCGGTCGACACCCGGACCGAGAAGCTGCTGCAGCAGGCGATGGCGGCCCTGCGCGTGGACCGCACCTCGTTCGTCATCGCCCACCGGCTGAGCACCATCACCGACGCAGACCTGATCGTGGTCATGGACGAGGGGCGGGTCGTCGAACAGGGCACGCACGCCGAGCTGGTGCAGCGTGGCGGGCTGTACGCACGTCTGGCCGCTGAGCAGTGGGCCGCCGCTGCGACGTGACCGGAGCCTTCCGGCGCGGGTTCGAGGTTCGGAGCCCACTCGGGGCCCCCGAACCTCGAGGACCGCGACGTCAGGCCCCCTGAGGCGCCAGGGAGCGGTCCTGGTCCCGCAGCGTTCCCTTGACGATCTTCCCGCCAGCGTTGCGGGGGAGTTCGGGAAGCACCAGCAGGTCCTTGGGCATCTTGTACGAGGCGAGGGTGCCGTGGAGGAAGGCCAGGAGGTCGGCCAGCTCCAGCGTCTTTCCGGGGGCCAGTGCCAGGACGGCGACCGGCACCTGGCCCCAGCGCTCGTCCTCGCGACCGATCACCGCCACCTCACGCACGTCAGGGTGGTTCGCGATCGCGTTCTCCACCTCGGCGCAGTAGATGTTCTCGCCCCCGGAGATGATCATGTCCTTCTTGCGGTCCACCACCCAGACGAATCCTTCCTCGTCCTGTCGGACCAGGTCGCCGGAGTGGAACCAGCCGCCGGAGAAGGCTGCGGCGGTCTCCGCGGGCTTGTTCCAGTAGCCCTGCATGACCGTGGGGCCGCGGTAGACGATCTCGCCGACCCCACCCGGACCGACGTCGTTCATCATCTCGTCGACGACCCGGTACTGGATCGTGGGGATGGGCTGGCCCACCGAGCCGAGTTTCCGCAGCGAGTCCTCGCCCCGGAGCACGCAGGTGATGGGTGAGGTCTCGGTCTGGCCGAAGACTGCCACGTTGAGCGCCCGGGGAAAGGCGCGCTCCATGGCGCGCAGGGTGGCGTCGGAGGCGGGGGCGGCTCCCCAGCTGATGATGCGGAGCTTCAGGTTCCGCCGGTCGATGTCGGGCTGCGCGCAGATCAGGTCCCACTGCATGGGGACGTTGAACACCACCGTGGCCCCTTCCTCCTCGTAGGCGTCCAGGACGGCGACGGGGTCGAAGGCGCCCAGTGGGTGGATCACCGTGGGGATGCCGATGACGATGTTTGCGACGATCGAGCCGAGCCCGGCGATGTGGAAGAACGGCGCGGTCAGGAAGCCCACGTCGGAGTCGTCGAACATCTCCATCGCGCGGATGCACGTCAGCGCCTGCACCTGCATGTTGCGGTGGGAGAGCATCGCGCCCTTGGGCTGCCCGGTGGTGCCGGAGGTGTACATGAGGAGCGCGGTCGAGTCCTCGCTGACGTCCGGGAGTTCGATGGCCTCATGGGCGGCGACGAACTCCTCGTAGGCGTGGACGTCGCGGCTCTCCTGGGCCAGGTCTGCCTCCCCGAACACCACGACGGTGCGGATCGCGGCGTAGGAGGGCGTGGCCTTGAGCAGCGGCAGCAGCATGGGGTCGACGAAGACCGCCGTGGGGGCGCTGTCCCGGAGGATGTGGTCGAGCTCGGGCGGGGTCAGCCGGAAGTTCAGCGGCACGGCGATGGCGGCCAGGGTGTTGGCCGCGAACACGCTCTCCACGAACCCGGGATGGTTGAGGGTCAGCAGGGCCACCCGGTCACCGGCGCCCACTCCGGCGGCCTGCAGCGCGGCCGCACCGCGCAGTACGCGATCGTTGAACTGCTTCCACGTCGTCACCTGGCCGCGGAACTTGAAGGCGGTCCGGTCGGGGCGCATGACCGCGTGCGTGCCAGCGTGCGCCATCCAGTGGTTGCGGTACGTCCAAGCGGGTGCGCGGTCCTCCGACCGTGCCTCCGGGTCTGCTGGGGCAGTGCTCGTCATGCTGACTCCTCGAGCTCGTGCGCGGGCTGTGGTGGACGTCAGTATGCCGAGGGTCACACTCCGCGGGAAGTGCTTAGTTAACGGCGAATCACATTTTTGTGAACCGGGGATCACTGGGATGGTTCGCCCGGGCTGGCTCGGGGCACGTGGTTGACTGTCGGTCGGAGCGCAGCCGGGCGTCCGGTGGTGAGTGGAGGGTTGATCGATGACCGTGAAGGAGACGCCCGTCAGGAGGCGTCCACGCAACAGGCGCCAGATGGTCGTCGACGCCGCCGGTCCCGTCTTCAGCACGCGGGGTTACCGCGGCGCCTCGATGGAGGAGGTGGCGACGAAGGTCGGCATCACCGCCGCTGCGCTGTACCGGCACTTCCCCAACAAGTACGCCCTGTTCGCGGAGTGTGCCAACCGCATGGTGGACGGACTGCTGGAGGTGCTCGCTCTCGACCCGCGGCCCACGGGACTGGACGAACTGTTCCCTGCCCTGGCAGAGGTGACGATCAGCAACCGTGACTCGGGTGGGCTCTACCGATGGGAGGCGCGGTACCTGAAGGAGCCTGACCGTGCCGCGTTGCGGGAGAAGTTCGCCCTGCTGGTCCGGCGTACGGACCTCAGTTTGAGTGCCAGTTGCCGGGTCTTCCACATAGTTAATGCGCTGTTTGTTTTCGATGAACAGCACTGCCATACGTTTACCAACCGCATTACGGGTCGCATCCGACATCAGCTTGCCGCCTGCGCTGTCC
>JAZQNT010000353.1:0-2744 GCA_045627505.1 Nocardioides sp. | reverse complement strand
GGCACCCGACGACGCGCTGCCGCTGCTGCGCGGGCTCGACGCCCCCGTCTTCGTGAAGCACGCCGATGGCGCGGGGCAGGTCGCAGGTCCGGCCGCGCTCGCCACCCGTACCGGGATCCCGCTCGCCGGCCTGGAGCTGGTGCTGCGCGACGTCGCCAACCTGGCCGGCAACGTCCGACGCGTGGTGGCCGCCGTGGACGCCGCCCGCGGCGAGGGCGTGCTGGACGAGGACGTCCCGGTGCACGTGGAGATCCCGGTGGACGAACCGTCGATCCCGTGGGGCCAGCCCTCGGGCACCTGGCTGCACGCCGCCGACGAGGTCGCCGCCGCGGAGCTGCGGTTGACGCTGCGGCTGGGCGGGACCCACGCCGACCGGTTCGCGGCCGCCCCGGCGCTGGCCGCGATGGTGGAGGCCGCCCTGGATCGCGAGACCCCGCTGCGGATCGCCGGGGCGGAGGCCCGGGCGATCACCCACCAGGTCGAGACCGCGGACGCCCCGGCCACCGCGTTCGGCTTCGCGAACACGCTGCTGGCGGTGCGCCGCGCCTTCGACGGGGCGGGCGTCGACGCGGTGAGCGAGACGCTGCTCGAGACGTCGCCGGAGACCCTGTCCCGGTGGCTGGCGGAGGAGGAGTTCCTGGGTGCGACACGTCGCTGGCTGACCGGGTGGGCCGCGCGCCCCGGCACCGACCTGTCGACCTCCCTCGGCCGGGCGGTGGACGACCTGCGCGCCCTGGGCCAGTGGAGCTGAGCGCGGGCCTGCACGCGTGCTGAACTCGGGTTGAGCGGTCGTCCGACCCCGCTACCCTCGATGGCGTGAGCACCTCGACGTCCCGAACGGTCCGAATCCTGCTGATGCGTCACGGCCAGACGCACGGCAACGTGGCCGGTGCGCTCGACACGGCGATGCCCGGCCTCGACCTCACCGACCTCGGTCGCCAGCAGGCGGAGACGGCGGTCCGCCCGCTGGCATCGCACGACGTGGAGCAGGTGTACGTCTCCCAGCTGGTGCGCACCCACCAGACCGCGGCCCCGCTGGCCGGTCACCACGGCCTCGCCCCCGTGCAGCTGCCCGGGATCCACGAGATCACCGCGGGCCAGTACGAGATGGCCACGCACCGCGAGGCGGTCATGGGCTACCTCGGCACGGTCCAGCGCTGGGTCGCCGGCGACCTGGACGCGCGGATGCCCGGCGCCGAGACCGGTACGGAGTTCCTGGAGCGCTACGACGCGGACGTCGAGCGCATCGTCGACTCCGGCGCCCGGACCGTCCTGCTGGTCTCCCACGGCGCCGCGATCCGCACCTGGGTGGCCTCCCGGGTGCCCGGGGTGGCGAGCATGCCCGAGGTCCGCCAGCCGCTGCACAACACGGGCGTGATCACCGTCGAGGGGCACCCGTCCACCGGGTGGCGACTGGTCGACTGGCACGCCACCCCGATCGGCGGCCTCCTCGACCCGGTCGCGGTGGTCGACCCGTACCGCCAGAGCACCCACGGCGCCTGAGCCGCTGCAGGGCGGCCCGACTCAGATCCAGCCCATGCGCCGCGCCAGGGCGACCGCCTCGTGCCGGTTGCTGACGCCGAGCTTGGTGACGGCGTTGGAGACGTGGTTGCGCACCGTGCCCACCGACAGGTGCAGCCGCTGCGCGATCTGCTCCACCGGGGCGGCGTCCGCGGCGGCCTCCAGCACGTCGGCCTCCCGCGCGGTGAGCGGGGAGTCCCCCGCGGCGATCGCCTCCGCCGCCAGCTCCGGGTCGACGTGCCGCCCGCCGGAGTGGACGGTGCGCACCACCGAGGCCAGGGTCTCCGCGGAGACGGTCTTGGGCAGGAAGCCGCGCACCCCCACCTGCAGCGCCCGCTTCAGGTAGCCGGGGCGCCCGTGGCTGGTCACCACCAGGCACGCGACGTGGGGACGTTCGGCCAGCACCTGCTCGGCCACCTCGATCCCGTCGAGCCCGGGCATCTGCAGGTCCAGCACCAGCACGTCCGGGAGGTGCCGCCGGGCCGCCGCCACCGCCTCGGGCCCCGAGGCCGCCTCGGCCACCACCTCGACGTCGTCCTCGAGGTCGAGCATCGCGGCGAGCGCGGTGCGGATCAGGTTCTCGTCGTCGGCCAGCAGCACCCGGATCGCGGGGGCCGGGGCAGTTCGGGTCGGAGCAGTTCGGGCCGGGGCAGTTCGGGCCGGGGCAGTTCGAGTCGGGGCAGTCATCGGGCTCCGTACGTCAGCGGGGAAGGGTCAGGGAGAGGACGAACTCCTCGCCGTCCGCCCCCGGGACGACTGCGCGCCCAAGCCTGCCACCCAGCCCTGCCACCGTGGACGTCAGGGAGTCCAGCCCGCTGCTGGAGCCGTCGCCGCTGCCGGCCCGCGGACGGTCGTTGGCGATCCGCACCACCCCGTCCACGCAGGTCAGCCGGACCCGGGTGGCGTCGGAGTGCCGGATCACGTTGGTGATCGCCTCGCGGACGACCCGCGCCACCACCTCGTGCAGGTGCTGGGGCACGGCAGCGACCAGGGCGTCCGGGTCGCCCTCGCTCCGCACGCCGGCTGAGGCGAGCAACGAGGCCGCCCCGAGCAACTCCTTGCGCAGGTCGAGCGGACGGTAACCGCGCGCCAGCTCGCGGGCCTCGCGCAACGCGTCGTGCGCACTGGTGCGGACCAGCCTGATCCGCTCCTCGGCGCGGGCGTCCCCCTTGGCCACGGAGGCGGCGGCCAGCTCGGCCTGCACAGCGGTAAGTCGGAACGTA
>JAZQNT010000352.1:0-1686 GCA_045627505.1 Nocardioides sp. | reverse complement strand
GTCCCGTATTCTATGCAGGAAATGCAATTCGAATCAGTGGTAGTTATAATATGTTCCGAGATCTTGCGTATCGTTTATGCATTCCCGTGGTTACAGGATGGAACAGCATTGACGTGATTCCTACGGATCACCCTTACTACGTGGGCCGCGGCGGCATTATGGGAAATCGTGCCGGTAACTTTGCGGTGCAGAATGCGGATCTGGTAATTTCCCTGGGTAGCAGACTAAGCATCTATCAGGTGGGGTACAATATTGATACCTGGGCCAGAGCAGACCATGTACGCTCGCCCCCGATGACCACGCCGACGTCCGACTGGTCTGCGCGTTGCGGCGCACCGAGTTCCTCGGCGAGGCAGGCCGCGAGCGGTCCGGGCACATCCCGAACAGCGTGAGCCTGCCGTACCCCGACCTGCTGGCCGAGGACGGCACGGTCTCGGTGGAGCAGACCCGGGCGCTGGCCGCGCGCCTCGAGATCGAGCCCGGGACCCCGGTGCTGGCCTACTGCGGCGGCGGGGTCAATGCCTCCGGCCTCGCCCTCGCCTTCGCCGAGGCCGGGCTGGGTCTGCCGCGGGTCTACGACGCCTCGCTGAGCGAGTGGCGTGCCCGCGGCGAACTGCCGATGGAGATCGGCGAGCCTGAGGCTGAGGCCTGAGGCCTGAGTCCTGAGGCCTTCCTTCCTGACCACGACCGCGGATCCGCGGTCGTGGCGACCCCGTCCCGAGGAGGACGTCTTGACCCGCGAAACCCTGGTCGTCTTCGACATCGACGGCACGCTGCTGCACTCCGACGGGACGCACAACAGCCTGATCACCCGGGTGCTGGCCCGGCACGGCCTGGACGCGACGATCAAGCCCTTCGGGACCTACACCCACTACACCGACTCCTGCGTGATCAACGAGGTGCACGAGGCGACGTTCGGTGCCTCGGTGTCCGCCGAGCTGGTGCAGCAGCTCAACCGCGAGTACCGGGCCGAGCTGGAGGCGCACCTCGCCGAGGTCGAGGTGGTCGAGGTGGCGGGTGCCCGGCGGATCGTCGAGGAGCTCGACGCGTTGCCCGGCGTGCACCTCGCCTTCGCCACCGGGTCGCTCCGCGGCATGGCGGAGGTGAAGCTGGGCCTGGTCGGGGTGGACGCCTCCCGGGTGTCGCTCTCCACGGCCCGCGAGCACTACAGCCGTGACGAGATCGTGCGGGGCGCGGTGGCCGAGGTGGTGCGGCGGATCGGCCACGACCGGCTCGACCTGGTGATCCTGGGCGACGGCGCCTGGGACGAGCTGACCGCGGCGCAGTTGGGCATCCCCTTCGTCGGACTCGCCACGGGGTCTCATCGGTTCGGTCCGGACGCGGCGCTGGTGCTCGAGGACTACACCGGGATGACCGGTGCCGACCTGGTCGCACTGGCGCAACCCTGGTCGACGGCGAAGGCTGCGTCGACCGTTTGATCGGGCACCATGTGCCGGTTAGTCGTGGGCTCTGGAAGACTTCGGCCCTGACGGGACCAGTGACGGGACCAGTGACGGGGCCCGAGCGGGTGGACCTGCCGAGGGCGGGGGAGAGGAGGGGGCGTGGCGAGTGCACGTGACACCGTCTACGGCGCCCTCCGGGCGCGGCTCCTGGCGGGCGGCTACTCCCGCGAGGACTCGCTGATCCCGCAGGCCCTGAGCGAGGAGTTCAAGGTCTCCCGCACCC
>JAZQNT010000351.1:0-3466 GCA_045627505.1 Nocardioides sp. | reverse complement strand
GATGATGAGAGAGTCTGACGGATTGCCTCTTCCAAACAGTCATTTGCAGTGTAGTAGAGAACAACCTGCTCATTGCGAACCATCGCCACGGCTTGCTTAACACCCTCTATCTGTAGTGCGGCACTCTCTATTTCCCCGAGCTCTATGCGGAAACCGCGGAGCTTCACCTGATTGTCAATTCTTCCGATGTATTCCATTTGCCCGTCCGCGTTCCAGCGGGGGCCCGACTGCGTGCCGAGAGGTTCCCGTGACGGCCCAGACTCCAGCCACCCCCCTCACCCGCTTCGCGGAGCGGCTCCTGCAGGACTCCGTCCTCGGCCGGGCCGTGGAGAACGCGGGTGTCACCCGCGCCCTCGACCTCACCGGTCCGGCGTCGGTACGTCCCTTCGTGGTGCACGCGCTGGCTGCCGTGGCCGACCGGACGGTGCTGGCCGTGACCGCGACGAACCGCGAGGCCGAGGACCTGGCCGCGGAGCTGGAGGACCTGCTCGAGCCGAGTGAGGTCGCGCTCTTCCCCAGCTGGGAGACGCTGCCGCACGAACGGCTCAGTCCCCGCTCCGACACCGTGGGTCGTCGGCTCGCCGTGCTGCGACGTCTGGCCCACCCCGGCGCCGACCTCAGCAACGGCCCGATCCGCGTGGTCGTCGCCCCGGTCCGTTCGGTGCTGCAGCCCCAGGTTAAGGGGCTCGCCGACATTGCGCCGGTGGAGCTCGTCAAGGGTCAGGAGATCGAGCTGGAGGCGGTCGTCCAGGGACTCGCCGACGCCGCCTACAGCCGCGTCGACCTGGTGGAGAAGCGGGGTGAGTTCGCCGTGCGCGGTGGCCTCGTCGACGTCTTCCCGCCCACTGAGGTGCACCCGCTGCGCGTGGAGTTCTTCGGCGACGAGGTGGACTCGATCCGTTCGTTCTCCGTCGCCGACCAGCGCACCCTGGAGGAGGCAGCGCGCGTCTGGGCGCCGCCGTGCCGCGAGTTGCTGCTCACCGACGAGGTCCGGGCGCGGGCCAAGGAGCTGGGGGAGGCGCACCCGCAGCTGCTCGAGCTGACCGACAAGATCGCGTCCGGCATCGCGGCCGAGGGCATGGAGTCGCTCGCCCCGGTGCTGGTCGACGACATGGAGCTGCTCGTCGACCTGCTCCCCACCGACGCCACCGTCGTGCTCTTCGACCCCGAGCGGGCTCGGACCCGCGCCCATGACCTGGTCGCCACCAGCGAGGAGTTCCTCGGCGCCTCGTGGGCCGCCGCCGCCAGCGGTGGTACCGCGCCGATCGACCTGGGCGCCGCCTCCTACCGCGAGATCGGCGAGGTGCGTGAGCATGCGCTGGCCCGCGGCATGGCGTGGTGGTCGGTCTCCCCGTTCGGCATCGAGCAGGAGGCCGACGGCTCCGCCTCCGAATCCGGTGCCGCCCCGGCCCGCGTCACCGACGTCGACGCGATCGACGGTGCGGTGGAGACCCGCGCCACCGGCCACCTGCCCGCGGAGCAGTACCGCGGCGACTTCGAGCGGGCGATCCGCGACGTCCGTGAGTGGCTGGACCGCTCCTACGCGGTCACCGTCGTCCAGCCGGCAGCCGGAACCGCTGAGCGCACCATCCAGGTGCTGGCCGAGCACGACGTCCCGGCCGTCCTGCGCAAGGAGGGGGAACCGGCCCCGTTGGGCACGGTCACCGTCACCTGCGGCCACCTGTCGGCCGGCCTGGTCGACCCGACCACCCTGTCGGTGCTCCTCACCGGCGAGGACCTGACCGGGCAGAAGGCTTCCACCCGCGACATGCGCCGGATGCCGACGCGGCGCAAGAAGCAGATCGACCCGCTGGAGCTGAAGGCCGGCGACTACGTGGTGCACGAGAAGCACGGCGTCGGCAAGTTCATCGCGATGGAGCAGCGCACTGTCCAAGGAGCCACCCGGGAGTACCTGGTGCTGGAGTACGGCGCCTCCAAGCGCGGCGCCCCGGCCGACCGTCTGATGGTCCCGGCCGACACCCTGGACCAGGTCACCCGCTACGTCGGCGGTGAGGCCCCGGCGCTGGACCGGCTCGGCGGGGCGGACTGGAGCAACCGCAAGGCCAAGGCCCGCAAGGCGGTCAAGGAGATCGCCGCGGAGCTGATCAAGCTCTACGCGGCGCGCCAGGCGACCAAGGGGTTCGCCTTCGGGCCGGACACACCCTGGCAGCGCGAGCTGGAGGACGCCTTCCCCTTCACCGAGACCGTCGACCAGCTGACCACCGTCGACGAGGTGAAGTCGGACATGATGAAGACGGTCCCGATGGACCGGCTGGTCTGCGGCGACGTCGGCTACGGCAAGACCGAGATCGCGGTGCGCGCCGCGTTCAAGGCCGTCCAGGACGGTAAGCAGGTGGCGGTGCTGGTGCCGACCACGCTGCTGGTCACCCAGCACCTGTCCACCTTCACCGAGCGGATGAGTGGCTTCCCGGTGGTCCTCAAGGGTCTGAGTCGGTTCCAGACCGACAAGGAGGCCAAGGAGATCCTCGCTGGTCTGAAGGACGGCACGGTCGACATCGTGGTCGGCACCCACCGCCTCTTCGGCAAGGAGGTCGCGTTCAAGGACCTCGGCCTGATCATCGTCGACGAGGAGCAGCGCTTCGGCGTCGAGCACAAGGAGGCGATGAAGCGTCTGCGCACCTCCGTCGACGTGCTGTCGATGTCGGCCACCCCGATCCCGCGCACGCTGGAGATGGCGATCACCGGGATCCGGGAGATGTCCTCGATCACCACCCCGCCGGAGGAACGCCACCCGGTGCTCACCTACGTGGGTGGCTACGAGGACCGCCAGGTGATCGCCGCGCTCCGTCGCGAGCTCCTGCGGGACGGCCAGGTGTTCTACATCCACAACCGCGTGCAGTCGATCGACAAGGCTGCCGCCAAGCTGCGCGAGCTCGTGCCCGAGGCCAGGGTGGGGGTGGCGCACGGCAAGATGGGTGAGCGCCAGCTCGAGCAGGTGATGCTGGACTTCTGGGAGAAGAAGTTCGACGTGCTGGTGTGCACCACGCTGGTGGAGTCGGGCCTGGACGTCTCCAACGCCAACACGATGATCATCGAGCGCGCCGACCAGCTCGGTCTGAGCCAGCTGCACCAGCTGCGGGGTCGCGTCGGACGTTCCCGGGAGCGGGCCTACGCCTACTTCCTCTACCCGACCGAGAAGCCGCTCACCGAGACCGCGCACGAGCGGCTGGCCACGTTGGCCCAGCACTCCGACCTGGGCGGTGGCATGGCGATCGCGATGAAGGACCTCGAGATCCGCGGCGCCGGAAACCTGTTGGGCGGGGAGCAGTCCGGGCACATCGCCGACGTCGGCTTCGACCTGTACGTGCGCCTGGGCGGCGAGGCCGTGTCCGAGTTCCGCGGCGACGACACCCAGGAAGAGGAGGAGGTGCGGATCGATTCAATCATCCCATGTGGCCATTTGCCAGTAAGTCAACTCTTGAATCCACTGGCGTTTTCAAAGGAT
>JAZQNT010000350.1:0-3103 GCA_045627505.1 Nocardioides sp. | reverse complement strand
CTGGCCGTGCTCGCCTCCGCGCCGGCGCGGTACGCCGCCTACGCGGCCGGGGTCCGACGCGAGTACCGACACCTCGACGACACCACCTTCACCGCGGGCCGACTCGACGTGCTGCGCACCTTCCTGGCACGCGAGCACCTGTTCACCTCCGCCGTCGCGCGAGCACGGTGGGAGGCCGCGGCGCGGCGCAACGCCGCCCGCGAGGTCGCAGAGCTCGAGTCGCGACGCTGACCGGCCACGGCACTCAGAGGCGCTCGTACCCCAGGAGCTCGAGCGGCTTGGGCCGACGAAGACCCACCGCCCTGAGCCGGCGCACCAGTTCACGGGTGCTCACCGGAACTGCCCCCGCGGCCACCATCCGCGGGTGGTGCTCGGCCGGCACGTCGTAGTGGTCACGGTCGAAGCCGTGCTCCGGGACACCGAGTCGACGGGCGAAGGCGTGCAACTCCTCCAAGGAGGTGTCGCTGGCCAGGTGCGCCCACGTGGTGCCCCGCCACGGCACCCACGGCTCGTCGATGATGATCACCGAGGGCTCCCGGGTGGGTGGTGGGCGGGCAGGGCTCAGTGGTGGGCGCGGGCCGAGGCGTAGAGGCAGACCGCGGCCGCGGTGGCCAGGTTCAGGCTCTCGGCGTGACCGTGGATCGGGATCGACACCCGTCGGTCCGCCAGCGTGGCGAGCTCGTCGGGCAGCCCCCAGGCCTCGTTGCCGAAGAGCCACGCGGTGGCCGGCGCGAGGTCGGTGGTGAAGAGGTCGTCCTCTCCCCCGCCGTCGGCAGCCAGGACCGTCAGCCCCGCCTGCTGCAACGCACTCACTGCCTCGGCCGCGTCGGCCACCCGCACGACGGGCAGGTGGAACAGGCTGCCGACCGTGGCGCGCACGGTCTTGGGGTTGTACGGGTCGACGGAGTTGCCGGCCAGGATCACGGCCTGGGCGCCCGCGGCGTCCGAGGTACGGATGACCGTGCCCGCATTGCCGGGGTCGCGCACGTCGGCGCAGACCGCCACCAGCGTCGGCGCAGCGGCCAGGACATCGGCAAGCGGCACGTCGAGGAAGCGGCACACGGCGACCACCCCGGCCGGGCTGACGGAGTCCGACAGCGACTCCATGGCGCGGTCCTCGACCAACCACACCTGCGGTGCGTCTGCGAGGAGGTCGGCGTACTCGTCGGCAGCCTTCACCGTGGCGAAGACCTCGACGACACAGTCGGGCACCGTGAGGGCGCCCTCAACGGCCTTCGGGCCGTCGGCAAGGAAAAGCCGCCGTTCGGTTCGCACCGAACGGCGGCTCAGCTTCCGTGCCTCCTTGACCCGCGTGTTCGCGTGGGACAGAGGAGTGTTCACGAGATACGTCAGGAGGCCTTGGGGGCGTTGACGTCGGCCGGCAGGGCAGCCTTCGCAGCCTCGACCAGGGTGGCGAACGCCGGGGCGTCGTTCACAGCAAGCTCAGCGAGGATCTTGCGGTCGACCTCGATGCCAGCCAGGTTCAGGCCCTGGATGAAGCGGTTGTAGGTCATGCCGTTCGCGCGGGCAGCGGCGTTGATGCGCTGGATCCACAGCTTGCGGAAGTTGCCCTTGTTCTTGCGACGGTCGTTGTAGTTGTAGACCAGGGAGTGGGTGACCTGCTCCTTGGCCTTGCGGTACAGACGCGAACGCTGACCGCGGTAGCCCGAGGCGCGCTCGAGGATGACGCGACGCTTCTTGTGAGCGTTTACTGCCCGCTTGACGCGTGCCATTTGTTACTCCTTGTTGCTTGTCATGCCGGTGCCGACCGTTTCAGTCGGTACCGAAAGTTCCGGGTGAGGGCGTCGCGTCAGCGACCGAGCAGCTTCTTCGCACGGGGCACGTCAGCCGCAGCAACCTCAACGGTTCCGGTGAGGCGACGGGTGACCTTGGAAGCCTTCTTCTCGAGGTTGTGGCGCTTGCCAGCCTTCTCGCGAAGGATCTTGCCCGAACCGGTCACGCGGAAGCGCTTGCCGGCACCGGAGTGGCTCTTGTTCTTCGGCATCTGGATGCCCTCTCTCTTCGTGTTGCGTCAACCTGACGGGCAGGCCGTCAGGCTCAGTGCGTGGACGCCTGGATCAGGCTTCGATTTCAGGATCGAGGTTCTCGGAGCGCTTGCGCTCCTTCTTCTGGGCGACGAGCTGGCCTTCCTTCGGCGCGCGACCGGCGCGCTCGATCTCGGCAGCGGCTTCGCGCTCAGCGACCTTGGCATCCTTCTCTGCCTGCACGTCGACCTTGGCGTCGGCCTTCTTCTTGTGCGGGCCGAGGACCATGGTCATGTTGCGGCCGTCCTGCTTCGGGGACGACTCGACGAAGCCGAGCTCCTGCACGTCCTCGGCGAGCTTCTGCAGCAGGCGGAAGCCCAGCTCGGGACGGTGCTGCTCACGGCCACGGAACATGATCGTGATCTTGACCTTGTCGCCGGCCTTGAGGAAGCGGACGACGTGGCCCTTCTTCGTCTCGTAGTCGTGCGAGTCGATCTTCGGACGAAGCTTCATCTCCTTGATGATGACGTTCGTCTGGTTCCGTCGCGCGTCACGGGCCTTCTGGGCGTTCTCGTACTTGAACTTCCCGTAGTCCATGAGCTTGCAGACGGGCGGGCGGCCCTGCGGCGCGATCTCGACCAGGTCGAGGTCCGCCTCCTGGGCAAGCTTCAGTGCCTGGTCAGTCGGAACGATGCCGACCGTCTCGCCGTTGGGACCGACGAGCCGAACCTCGGGAACCCGGATCCGCTCGTTGATGCGCAACTCAGTACTGATGTGTCCTCCAGTGGTCTGTGTGCGGGCCACGTCTCGAAATGAACAATGGCTTCCGCTTGTCGAAAGCGGAAGCCAGTCAGACGCGTCCCGTACTGGGAGCACACCGGGTGCGGATCACTCCACACCTTGGACCGGACCCGACGACCTCTCGATCGATGCGGGTGGGAGACGTGTTGCTTGCCTCCGCTTGGAGATTGCACCCGGCAAGCCGGACGCAATCGGTCAACACGGAAACCCTAGCGGACATTCCGAGCGGCACCAAACCGGGGCCCCGGCCACGAGGTCACCGAAGGCGTCACTCCGCCGGACGCAGCCATCCCGTGCGCTCCCCCACGCGCACAAGT
>JAZQNT010000349.1:0-1933 GCA_045627505.1 Nocardioides sp. | reverse complement strand
CACCCGGGCCCGGGTCACCCGAGCCTCCACCCGGCCCGCTCTCCCCGGTCCGGCAGCGGTCTACCGAGGTTCGGCGACGACCACCCCGGCGCGCTCGGTCGTCACCGTTCGGGTCGGCTGAGGCGCAAACTGACGGCAACTGGCGGGAACACTCACACGCGGCCGGGCGTTGTACTCCACGTCACCCGTAGAGTTCACGACAGCGAGCGGGGTCAGCCAGACCACGCCCGAGGCCTCCAAGGAGAGACCAGCCATGCGTAGCAACAACCCGGTGTTCAACCGGTCCGAGGCGTTCAACGGATCGAGCGCCCGGACCCAGTCCCCCTACGGCCAGAGCCCTTACGGCCAGGCCGACCCCTACGGCCAGTACGGCGACCCGTCCCAGTGGGGCACCGGCGCGCCGACCCAGCAGGCACCCGTCGCCCGGATGACCATCGACAGCGTGGTGCAGAAGACCGGCATCACCCTGGCCGTGATCATCGTCACCGCCATGGCCACGTGGCTGTGGGCCGGAGACGCCTCGACGTGGAGTGACCAGAAGGTCGGCCAGATCTACCTGGCGCTGATCGCTGGTTCTGGCCTCGCGTTCGTGCTCTCGATGGTCAACTCCTTCAAGCGCGTCGTGAGCCCGCCGCTCGTGCTCGCCTTCGCGGCCGCCGAGGGTGTGGCGCTCGGCGCCCTGAGCGTGGTCTTCGAGTCGCGCTTCCCCGGCATCGTCACCAACGCGGTGCTCGGCACCATGGCTGCCTTTGCCGGCACCCTGGCCGCCTACAAGTACTTCGCCATCAAGGTCTCGGACAAGTTCCGTCGCGGCGTCGTGGCCGGCATGTTCGGCATGGTGGGTCTCGGCCTGCTGTCGTTCGTCCTGAGCCTCTTCGGCATCGACATGGGCCTCTTCTCCGGTGGCCTCGGCGCGATCATGTCGGTGGTCGGTCTGGTCCTGGGCGTGTTCATGCTGATCATGGACTTCGACTTCGTCGAGCAGGGCATCGCCCACGGCCTGGACGAGCGCCAGTCCTGGACCGCCGCCTTCGCGATGACCGTCTCCCTGGTCTGGATCTACACCAACCTGCTCCGCATCCTGGCCTACTTCCAGCAGGACTGAGCCTCAACGGCTCGTTCCTCAGGCACGGTTGTCGAAGGCCCCGCCCCGGTCAGTCCGGGTGCGGGGCCTTCGCCGTTCGTGAGGACCCTGCCGTGAGGAGCCTGCCGTGAGGACCCGGCCGTGAGGACCGGTCGGGCCCTCAGGGTTCGACGTGGTCGGCGTCGGCCTCGGGCGACTCCGCGGTGCCCAGAGCGGTCCGGGCCGTGCGGTGGCGCACCTCGACGAAGCGGCCACGAGGGCGGACGCGTCCGGCGGCGGCCTCCATCGGCTCCAGCCCGGTTCCGGGGTGGTCCGCGGCCTCCACCGCGGCGTCGGCCAGCTCGAGGACGGCGTCCCCACGCGAGGGCGCGAGCCGCTCGTCCCCGGCAAGTCCGAGGGCGGCCAAGCAGGTGGGCAGCAGGACCTCGGCGCATGCCTTGTACCCCTCAGCCGAGGGGTGGAACTTGTCCTCGCCGAAGAGCTCGGCGGGGTTCAGGTAGAACTCCGGGCCGATCACGTCGCCCAGCGACACCGTGCGGCCGCCCTCGTCCAGGGTGGCGATCATCTGCGCCGCGGCCATCCGGCGGGACCAGTGACGGGCCAGCTGGCGCAACGGCGGGAGCAGCGGACGGATCGTGCCCAGGTCGGGACAGGTGCCCACGACGGCCTGCACGCCGGCGTCCTGCAGCCGGCGCACGGCCTCACCGAGATGGGCGACCGAGGTCCAGGATAACAGCTGTTACAGGTTCGATTGAAGCGATAATAGCTGCTTTTCCATTTTCTGTATATTTAAGTCCAAGTGTGTATGTCAGGTACGGTATTACAGTGCAGATGACTACAAATGCAATG
>JAZQNT010000348.1:0-2455 GCA_045627505.1 Nocardioides sp. | reverse complement strand
GTACCCCACCAGGGTGGCTGCCTCCCCGCCCGGGAACCAACCCCAGAACATGCCGTCGACCAGGAGCGCCGGGTACGACTTCCCGGTCGGGGTGGTCACCTCGGCTCGGACCGCGTCACCCGCGCTGCCCTCGAAGGCGGCTACGTCGTACTCGGCCGGCAGGTCCACCCCGGGGATTCGATATGAGAAACTGACGCCGACGCCACCGAACTCTTCGAAGTCTTCGACGATGGGCTCGTCGTCGCACCAGTTGCCACTGGTGGGGACGAACGACGTCGGCAGGGGTTCGGCGGCGCTGGCCTTTGTCTCCAGGACGGAGGTGTAGCAGGCGTACTCCCCGGGGGTCCTGAGCACGCTGAAGACGGTCCCGTTCGGTCCGGGGGCCGTCGCTGCCCGCTCGGCGGTGGTGGGGGCGACGAGCTGACGACCGCCTTCGGTGGTTCCGCTGCCCCAGTGGGAGAACGTCTCCTCGAATGAGGAGTACCCCAGGTCGAGGACGTCGGCCGCGGCCGCGACTCCGATCGTGGTCATGGCGAGGAAGGTGCCACCCACCAGCAGGGTGCGGCGTCGGGGGAGTCGGCGAGGCGCAGCGGGGCGGGTGCCAGCAGCTGCCGTCACTGCGGACAGCCGGGCCCGGGCCGCGTCGAGGGTGGAGTCGTCGAGGGTCGTCGCGCGGGGACCGAACCGGTCCACCGAGGTGAGGTCGTCATTCATCGCAGTACCGCCTGCAGGTCGTCGAGGAGGGGGCGCAACTGTGTGCGTGCGCGGTGGAGCCGGGACCGCACGGTCCCGAGCGGGATGCCGAGGGCGGACGCCACCTCGGCGTGGTCCAACTGTGCCCAGGCGAGCAGCAGGAGGACGTCGCGGTCAGCCTTCTTGAGGGAGGCGAGGGCGCTTGCCAGTCGCGGACGTAGCGCGATGGCGTCCGCGCCGTCCACCGCCTCGGGGCCACCGTCCTCGGACACGAGCGTCAGCGGGACCCGGGCGAGTGCGCGATACCGCGCGGCCTCGGCCCGGTGGTGCGTGTTCACCAGGTTGGACGCGATGCCGTACAGCCAGGGGCGGGCGTCGGCCATCTCGGCCCGGTAGGTGGTGCGCCGCTCGAAGGCAATGACGAACAGCTCGCCCAGCAGGTCGTCGGCCCCGTCGCCCAGCCGCCGACTGAGGAAACGGTGCAGTTCGCGTGCGTGGCGCTCGAACAGTCCTCCGAAGACCTCCGGGTGCTCGAGGGAGGCCGCGATGAGCGCATGGTCGTCGAGGTCGGGAGGCACCGCGGGCTCCTCGGGTGGGCTCAGGGCCAGGTGGTGGATGCTCATGACCAGTTCATCGCACGAGGCGCCGATCGCGTTCACGAACGACGGAAACCGCTGTGGGGGACGCCGTCGAGGCACAGCAGCCCGCGCGGATGACACGCCGGGCGCGGAAGAGACGCGTCGGCGTCGCCCGGGTCAGCCGCGCATGGACGGCGCAGGCAGGGCGGGCGCAGGCAGGCACCGTCTCCCGGCGACGATCTTCGCCCCGTCCGTGCCCGGTACGAAGAACAGGCCGACGTTGGCGAGGTTCTCCACCAGCGCGACGAGGGCGGCGGCCCACAGCGCTGACAGCGGCGTGCTGGTGAGCATCACCGCGCCAGCGGTGAGCGTGCCGACCACCGGGCCGGCCAGCGCGGTCAGGCGCACGGAGCGGTCGGTGTGCTCCCCGACCGTGGTGACGCCGAACCTCGTTCCGATGCGGATGGAGGTGACGTGGTGGCCGTGCAGACGGGCGGCGAGGACGTGACCAGACTCGTGGAGGCCGACGAGGGCGAGCAGGGCGGTGGTGAAGACCAGGGTGAAGAGCCACTGCGGTTGCGGTGAGTCGGCGTACGCGGCGTGGAACTGGTGCAACTGCCACCCGCACACCCCGAGCAGCCCAGTCACCAGGACGAACCCGGGCTGGCACCGCACCAAGCGTGGAGTGACGGGCACGCGATGGCGGTACCCACTCGGCATCCGCCCATGCAGGGCATCCATGCGGTGGGCAGACAGTGGGCACTACCAGCGGGCACTACACGGTGAGCAGCACCTTGATCGCGCTGCGTCGGTCCATGGCCCGGTAGCCCTCCGCGGCGCTCTCGAGCGGGAGGGTGAGGTCGAAGACCTTGCCGGGGTCGATCGTGCGGTCCCAGATGAGCTGGATCAGCTCAGGCAGGAACCGTCGCACGGGGGCGGGCCCGCCATGGAGGGGGACGCCGGCCATGAAGAGATGGTCGCCCGGGACCGCGACGCCGTGGGAGTAGCCGACGAAGCCGACGTGGCCGCCGGGGCGGGTGGAGTGGATGGCCTGCATCATCGACTCCTGGGTGCCGACGGCCTCGACGACGGAGTGCGCCCCCAGGCCGTCGGTCATCTCCTTGATGCGCGCGACACCGGCGTCGCCGCGCTCCTCGACGACGTCGGTGGCACCGAACTCACGT
>JAZQNT010000347.1:0-1812 GCA_045627505.1 Nocardioides sp. | reverse complement strand
AACACCGCCGACATCCGGCTCCTGTGGCTGCTCTCCTCCGAGGGGCCGCGGACGATGAAGGAGATCTCCGACGCCCTGGGGCTGGAGCAGTCGACGGTCAACCGTCAGGTCAACGCAGCGCTCAAGCACGGCCTCGTCGAGCGGGTGGACCGGGCGGGGGACGCCAGCAGCCTGCGGGCGCGACCGGTGCGGGCGACCCGGGAGGGGGAGCGGGTGTTCGTGCGTGACCTGAACGCCGGCATGGCCGTCTTCGAGGTGGCGCTCAAGGCGCTGCCGGAGGACGAGCGTGAGCAGTTCATGGCCAACTTCCTGGCCTTCGCCCAGGCCTACCAGGTGGAGGCCGCCGCGGCGGCGGCACGCCTCCGCGGTTGAGGGTGCGCGCCGAATCCGCATGAAAGTGTGCAGACGATGACCTTCTGGAGGTCCGGGACGGCATCTTCTGCACACTTCCCGGGCGTCAACGCGCCAGCCGGGCCCAGAGGGCACGTCGCCCGGCGGCAGAGACGGCCGAGCTCGCGACCAGGCGTCGCCACGCCTGCAGCCTGAGGGGTGAGCCCGGACGGTCGAGCGTGCGGTCGAGGTCGGCCATCACCTCGTGCGGACGGCGCAGCAGGTCGTCGGAGGTGTAACCACGCCGTAGCCATCCGGCTGCCTCCAGTCGGCGGGCCCGACGAAGGTCGGCGCGCTGACGCTCCACCTCGAGGTGACGGTCGCCGTCGTACTCGTGGAGCACCCGGTGGCCGACGACCCTCAGGTCGCCTCGAGCCACGAAGGCCCCGGCCCCGTTGCGGACTTCGAACTGCGGGGTGACGGGGACCTCGGCCACGCGGTGGAGCTCGCGCAGCACGGTCTCCCAGGGGGACTCGGATCGCCCGTCCGCCAGCGTGAGCGCCCGACGCAGGGCAGGGGCACCGCGGCGGCGGAGGGAGGCCACGCGGTCGAGCGTCCCGCGATCGGTGAGGCCGAGCTGGAACGCGGAATCGACGGCCACGAGCAGGTCGGTCGGGTCCAGGTCGGCGGCCAGGGTGAGCAGGACGTCGCCGACGGGCGCCACGGTCAGCTGCAGGTTGCCACGGTGCAGCAGCGTGGGGGATGCGGTCAGGTCGGACCGCATCACCTTCACTCCCACGCGTCGCACCCCGCCGGCGGACCGCGGGACCTGCGCCCAGACCCGGCCCCCGGAAAGCACGTCGGGCGGGAGCCACGGCAGCCACAGCCCGAGGAGCAGCGCGCCGCTCAGGTGGGTGAAGCAAGAGTGGTCCGGCAGGACCGCCTGCCATGCGCACAGTGACGCACCGAGGACGTCGGTCGCCTCCTCGGGCCGGTGCACCCCGCGGGTGACCGTGGTCCAGCCACGCGGCACCCGCTGACCGCTCGTCGTCCGTCGCACCTGCATGCCGACAGGCTGGCCGATCTCCCGCCGGCGCGGACGCGACTGAGCGGGTGCCTGTGCACAACCTCCCGGGGCCGGGAGAGTGTGCAGAAGATGCGGATGGCGAGGCCCCGAACGTCATCGGCTGCACAGTTGTGGCTGCTGTGCGCGGGGAGAACGGCGAAGGCCGCCGCCCCGAGGGGCGACGGCCTTCGGCCTGGTGCTGGTCGGCTCAGAGGTCGAACAGCGAGGACGCCGAGTTGATGTCGACGTCGGTGCGCGGGGTGTGAGCCTCGCCGCTGACCTTGACGTCCGCTGCCGGAGCGACAGGTGCCGGTGCCTCCGCCGGAGCCGGAGCGGTCGAGGCCTCGACAGGCGCGGGAGCCTCCTCGACGGGGGCAGCCGGTGCGACCTCGGCCGGCGCGATCTCGGTCGGGGCG
>JAZQNT010000346.1:0-5434 GCA_045627505.1 Nocardioides sp. | reverse complement strand
CCGGCGACTGGCGCGTCCCCCAGCGCGGTCGCGCCCAGGAACAGCCCGCAGAGCTGGGCATGGTGGTCGAGGAGGTGACCACCGACTGGTGCGGCGAGATCGTGGCCATCGACCGCGACCTGCGCACCGTGACCCTCGAGGACCGCCGACTGAGGCGCAAGGTCTTCGAGATGGGGCCCGGGTTCCTCGTGGACGGCAAGCCGGTGATCCTCACTCCCCCGGTGCAGGTCAAGGCACCGGAGAAGCCCCAGCGCACCGCATCCGGCTCCATCGCGGTGCACGACGCCAAGGCCCGGGTGGCCCGGCAGTCGCGCATCTTCGTCGAGGGCCGCCACGACGCCGAACTGGTGGAGAAGGTGTGGGGCGACGACCTGCGGATCGAGGGCGTCGTGGTCGAGTACCTCGGCGGCGTCGACGATCTCGCCGAGCACCTGCGGGACTTCAAGCCGGGGCCCGGCCGACGCGTCGGCGTCCTGGTGGACCACCTGGTGAAGGGGTCGAAGGAGAGCCGGATCGCGCACCAGGTCATGCGCTCCGACGTCGGCAAGCACGTGTTGATCGTCGGCCACCCCTACATCGACATCTGGCAGGCGGTGAAGCCTGAGCGCCTCGGGTTCGAGCGGTGGCCGGACGTCCCCCGCGGCATCGACTGGAAGACGGGCACCTGCCAGCTGTTGGGGTGGCCGCACCGCAACCAGATCGACATCGCCCGCGCGTGGAAGCACATCCTCGGCGGCGTCCGCGGGTTCCAGGACCTCGACCCCGCCCTCCTGGGTCGCGTGGAGGAACTGATCGACTTCGTCACCGCTCCCGGATCCTGACGAAGCAGAACGCGCTCACCCAGACCGCTGCCGGGACGGTGCCCACGGACGCCCGCCGTGGGTACGGTGGAGGTCGGGACCCTTCCACGGCCTGCCCAGCCACGACCCGGGCGACCGAACCCCCCACCACAGGGAGCGCAGATGAACACGTCCTCGAACGACGTCCCCGGGGCGGGCACCCCCGGGGAGGACCCGCGCCAGGGGCCCGGCCAGCCCGGCGGACCGTACGGCGGTCCGCCGCCGAGCGCGCCGTACCCCTCACAGCCCCAGGACGCCAGCAACGCGCGCCTCTGGGCCACCGCGACGCACTGGGGTGCGCTCGTGGCCTGGTTCGCGACGTCGGGGGTGCTCGCGTTCCTCGCACCCCTGCTGATCCTGACCACGGTGGGCCGCACGTCTCCCGTGGTGCGCCGCAACGCGGTGACGTCCCTGAACTTCCAGCTCTCGCTGCTGATCTACGAGGTGGTCACCGCCGTGGTGCTGGTGATCGGCATCCTGCTCTCGTTCATCCTGGTGGGAATCCCGATCGCCATCGTGGCTGGCGTCGCGCTGCTGGCGCTGGTCGTGGGCGGGATCGTGCTTCCGATCATCGCCTCGGTCAAGGCCTCGAACGACGAGGAGTACACCTACCCGTTGACCCTGCCGCTGGTCTCCTGAAAGGACAGGCGCTGGTCCCCTGAGAGGACAGGCGCTGGTCTCAGGACGGGGAGACGGGCTGGTCCGGTGACGCCTGGGTCAGTCCTCGAGCAGTGCGCGGACCACGGCATCGGCCAGCAGACGACCCCGCAGGGTGAGGACCATCCGCCCGTCCACGACCTCGACCAGGCCGTCCGCAACGAGACCGGGCACCTTGTCCCGGCCGTACGGAGCGAGGTCACCCAACGCGATCCCGCGGGACAGACGCACCTCCAGCAGCACGCGCTCGACGTACTGGTCCGCGGCGTCGAGGACCTCGCGGCCGGCCGCCGGGGTGCCACCCGCAGCCAGCTTCCGCCCGTAGGCAGCGGGGTGTTTGGCATTCCAGAACCGCGTCCCACCCACGTGCGAGTGAGCTCCCGGCCCGACGCCCCACCAGTCGGCTCCGGTCCAGTAGAGGACGTTGTGCCGACACTGGCTGGCCTCGTCGCGCGACCAGTTCGACACCTCGTACCACCGCAACCCGGCCGCGGCCAGACGCTCGTCGGCGATCAGGTACTTGTCCGCCAGGTCGTCGTCGTCCGGCATCGCAACCTCGCCCCGGCGCACCCGGCGAGCCAGGGCAGTCCCGGCCTCCACGATCAGCGCGTAGGCCGAGACGTGGTCGGGCTCGCTCTCCAACGCGACGTCGAGCGAACGTCTCCAGTCATCGTGGCTCTCCCCCGGGGTGCCGTAGATGAGGTCGAGGCTCACCTGGTCGAACCCCGCCTCCCGGGCCCAGGCGACGGCCTGGGGCACTCGTGCCGGGTCGTGGGTGCGGTCCAGCGTGGCCAGGACGTGCGGGACGGCGGACTGCATGCCGAACGAGAGACGGGTGAACCCTCCCTCGCGCAGGAGGGCGAGCGACTCCGGGGTGACCGAGTCCGGGTTCGCCTCGGTGGTCACCTCAACCCCCTCGGAGAGGCCGAACTCGTCCCGCACCGCATGCAGCATCTTCACCAGGTCGGCGGGGGGCAGCAGGGTGGGGGTGCCACCGCCGAAGAAGACGGTCTCGACCCTGCGCGTGTCGCCGCCGAGCACGCGACGGGCGAGCGCGACCTCGGCCACCGCCGCGTCGGCGTAGGTGGCCACCGAGGCACCGGTGACGTCGCCGAGCTCCGTGGCGGTGTAGGTGTTGAAGTCGCAGTAGCCGCACCGCACCGTGCAGAACGGCACGTGCAGGTAGAAGCCGAGCGGACGGGCCTCGGCACCGTCGAGGGCGTGCGGAGGAAGGGACCCGTCGTCGGGGACGGGCTCACCGTCGGGCAGGGCGGAAGGCACGGCTCCATCCCATCACAGGGACGGTGATGTGCCGGAACCGACGAGGTCGGGCACCCCGTGGTCACGGGGTGCCCGACCTCGTCGGTTGCAGACCGGGGCGAAACTCAGTACATCGACTCGATCAGGTCGGCGTAGTTGGCCTGGACGACGTTGCGCTTCACCTTCATCGACGGGGTGAGCTCACCGGACTCGATGGTGAGGTCGTGGTCGAGCAGCTTCCACTTCTTCACCGTCTCCCACCGGTTCAGGGCGTCGTTGGTCTCCTGGACGTGCTGCTCCACCATCGCCTGGACCTCGGGCAGGTTGACCAGCTCGGTGTAGCTCTTGTCCGCGTGACCGTGCTCCTGTGCCCAGGCCGCGATGGCGTCCGGGTCGAGGGTGACCAGGGCGACGCAGTACTGGCGCTCGGCACCGAAGACCATGAACTGGCTGGCGTACGGGCAGACCGCCTTGAACTTGGCCTCGATCGCCGGAGGCGCGACGTACTTGCCGCCGGAGGTCTTGAAGAGTTCCTTGATCCGGCCGGTGATCACCAGGCGGCCCATCTCGTCCAGCGAGCCCCGGTCACCGGTGTGCAGCCAGCCGTCGGCGTCGGGCGTCTTGGAGGTCTCCTCGGGGAGGTTGTGGTACGACTCCATGACGCCGGGGCCCCGGACCAGCACCTCGTCCCCGTCCCCGATCTTCACCTCGGTGCCGGGGAACGGGAAGCCCACGGTGCCGAACCGGTTGTGGTCCGGGTGGTTGACGAAGGCGCCCGCCGAGGTCTCGGTCATGCCGTAGCCCTCGAGAATCTTGATGCCGGCGACGTTGAAGAACTGGGCGATGTCGCTGTTGAGTGCTGCTGCCCCGGAGATGAAGAAGCGCACCCGGCCGCCGAAGCGGGCACGGATCTTGGAGAAGACCAGCTTGTCAAAGAGGTTGTGCTGGAAGTTGAGACCCGCGGGGATCTTCTCGCCGGCCTCCGTGCGGCGCTCGTACTCGCGACCGACCTCGAAGGCCTTGTTGAAGACCTTCTCCCTCAGCCCGCCCTCGGCCTCCTGCATCGTGATGATGCGCCCGTAGGCCTTCTCGAAGATGCGCGGTGCCGCACCCATGAAGGTCGGCTGCACGACGGCAAGGTTGTCGACGATCTTCTCCACGCGGCCGTCGATGGCGGTGGCGAAGCCGCAGGCCATCTGCGTGGACAGCAGCACCTTGCCGAAGACGTGCGCCATCGGCAGCCACAGGAACTGCAGGTCGTCCTCGTTGAGGATCCCCAGCGAGGCGATCGCGGAGCCCTCGTAGACCCACGAGGAGTGCTTCAGGCGGACGCCCTTGGGCCGCCCCGTGGTGCCCGAGGTGTAGACGAGGGTGGCCAGCTGGTCGGGCTTGATCGCCGAGGCGATGCCTTCGAGGACCCCCGGGTTGGCGGCCAGGTGGGCCTCCCCCAGCGCGGCCAGCTCGTCCAGCGTGATGATCCAGTCGTTGTCGGGGGTTCCCGCGAAGGTCACCACCTTCGCCACGTAGGGAAGCTCGGCCTTGCGGTTGACCAACTTCTTGATCTGGTCGTCGTCCTCGGCGAAGACGACCCGACACTCGGAGTCAGCGAGGATGTAGGACGTGTCGTCCTCGTTGGTGGTCGGATAGACGGTCGTGGTCGCGCCACCGGCGGCCATCACCGCGGTGTCGGCGAGGATCCACTCGTAGCGCGTGCTGGAAGCCACGCCCACCCGCATCTCGGGCTGCAGGCCCAGCGCCAGGAGCCCGCCGGCGAGCTTGGCGACCGAGTCGCCCGTCTGGGCCCAGGTCACTGACTCCCAGTTCTCGTCCCCGGTGTTGTAGCGGAACGCCTCGCGCTCCGGCGTCTTGGCGACCCGGTCCCAGAACTGGACGGCGACGTTGGGCGGCATCGTTCTCAGGAAGCTGGTGTCGAACGTGATCTGCTGCTGCATGTGTCTCCCCTGCACTTGCTCACGGAACGCCCTCCGCGCCCCCACTGACTTGCGACGTAACCTAGATCACTCTCCGCCACGAGAACAGGCATTCGTCCGCAGGCATGGACACCGGGCCCCGGCTTCCCCAATTCAGATGATGCACGCATGCCATCGCCGCAGGTCAGAGGGGGTGCGCGCCATTGGCGAGACACTCTGCCTCAAATATCTCGGAGTGCCCCGTTGCCGCCTGGACGCACGAGATGGTGCGCGCCCGATGCCGCATCGCCCCAACGCCGCCGACGGACACCTCGTACGCGGCCCGTCCGGGGTCGTGTGGTTGGCGGGGGACACCGAGCTCCACGACGAGATGGGTGATCTGCCGCGCCTCGCCGGGCGACCCGTCGACGTCGCCGTGGTGCCCGTGGGCGGCTGGGGACCGCGTCTGTCGCCCGGTCACATGGGCCCTGAGGAGGCAGCGGTCGCGTGTCGTCTCACGGGCGCGCGACCCGCGCTGCCGGTGCACTGGAACACCCTGCACCTGCCGGCCGGTGACCGGGTGCCGGCGGGGTGGCTGCACCTGGCGGGGCCGCAGTCCCGCGAGGCCGCCATAGCCTACGCAAAAGAGCTGCCGACGAGCAATGAGCCGAGCAAACCGGGGCCATTTGTAAAAGCGATGGCAGATAACTGATTTTTATTTATTTTTGCGCGCTTTAATGCCGTGTCAATCACAGGGATGATATTCTG
>JAZQNT010000345.1:0-3200 GCA_045627505.1 Nocardioides sp. | reverse complement strand
GAGGGCGATCCGCTGCAGCCTCCTGTCCAAGCCGCACCGCCTTTCGAATACACGTTCGAGTCTCCAGCCTACTAGTAGACCCGGATCGGCACCTCCGCCGGGTCCATCAGCAGCGACTCGATCTCGTCGTCGAGCTTCACCAGCGTGATGGATGCACCGGCCATGTCCAGGGACGTGCAGTATTCCCCGACGTAGCTGCGGCCCACACTGATGCCCTGCTCGGCGAGGCTCTTGTGGGCCAGCCCGTACAGCAGGTACAGCTCGCTGATTGGCGTGCCGCCCAGTCCGTTGACCATCAGCGCCACCCGGTCTCCGTCAGCGAAGGGGAGGTCGCGGACCACCGGGCCGAGGAGCTCCTCGACGATCTCGCTGGCGCCCATCATCTGCGCCCGGCGCCGGCCCGGCTCGCCGTGGATGCCGACGCCCATCTCGATCTCGTCCTCTCCGAGTTCGAACAGCGGGCTCCCCTTGGCCGGCGGGGTGCAGGCGGTGAGCGCGACGCCCATGGTCCGGGTGGCGGCATTGACTTTCTCACCGATGCGGATCACTTCGTCGAGGTCCGCCCCGCGCTCGGCGGCTGCGGCCACGGCCTTGATGACGAAGAAATTGCCGGCCACTCCGCGCCGCCCGATGGTGTAGGTGGAGTCCTCCACGGAGACGTCGTCGTTGATGAAGAGGGTCCTGACGTCCATCCCGTCGGCCGACGACATCTCCTGCGCCATCTCGAAGACCATCTTGTCGCCGGTGTAGTTGTTCACCAGGAGAAGCACGCCCTTGGGCGAGGCCATAAGCTTGGTGGTCTCGTACACGTAGTCCAGCGGAGGCGCAGCGAACACGTCGCCGGGGCAGGCGGCGTCGAGCATGCCCTTGCCGACGATCATCGTGTGGGCCGGCTCGTGCCCTGAACCCGAGCCCTGCACAATGGAGACCTTGTTCTGGTCCGGGCCGTCGGCGCGCATGATCAGGTTGTATTCCGGCACGTACTTCAGGGTGTCCGGGTTCGCGAGGGCCAGGCCTTCGAGTACATCCGGGACGAACTGCTGCGGATCATTGACGAACTTCTTCATGGGGGACTCCACGTCGTTGTGATTTGGCTGGGACAAATTGGTGCGGGTTATTGGTTAGGGCCAGTCGGCGACCATACGTTCGACCATGATGGCGACCGCCGCCGCGCCGGCATCCGGGGAACCTATGCTGCGTGCTCCGCTGTAGCTTGCCCGGCCCCGCTTGGCTTCCATTTCGGAGGTGGCATCAGCGCATTCCCGGGTCTTGGCGGCGAACGCGGTGCGGCACGCCGCCGGCGAGGCACCGGCGGCGAGCTGGCGCTCAAGTTCGTCGGTTGCGGGGATCAGGGCGTCCAGCAGGGTCTTATCGCCGAGGTCGGCGTTGCCGCGTGCCTTGATGCCGTCGGTGGCCCCGCGCAGCATGGCGACGGCGGCGGCGCCGTCGATTGTGTCCGTCTCCTTCGCAGCCGCAGATGCCCGCAGGAAAGCGGTGCCCCACAGCGGCCCCGAGGTTCCGCCGATCCGGCTGGAGATGGTGAGTGCTATCTGCTGCAGGAAGGTGGCGACGTCGTCGCGCTTGAACGTGTCCCAGTCGGCCAGGACTTTCTCGAAGCCGCGGGCGAGGGAGTAGCCAAGGTCGCCGTCGCCCACGACGGCGTCCAGGTCCCCGAACACCTGTTCCTGGTCGACGGCGGTCTGGGCCAGCGACTGGACGATGAATTCGACGGAACTCAGGTCGGTGCTGCTCATGGTGTCTCCGTTTCGTGCGTCATGGGGAGGGCCAGCAGGGTCTGCAGGGTGGTGAGGGTGACGGTGCCGGAAAGGCCGATTCCGTACGGATCTGCGAGCACCTCCGCCTGCTCCTGGCCGGGGTCGCCGAGCGAGCTGACCACAAGTGCCGCGCCGCCGAAGTCTTCCCCGCGGGTGAAACCGCTGACCGTCACGAGGGTCCGGAGTCCGGCTCCGACGGCGGCACGCAGACCGTTCGCGCTGTCCTCGACCACGAGCGCGTCCAGCGGATCGACGCCGAGCTCCCGGAGTGCGAGGAGGTAAATGTCCGGTGCCGGTTTCTTCGCCGGCACGATGTCTCCGGCGAACACGGAGAAGGATGCCGCGAGGTCGTCCCCAACGGCATGTACCAGGACAGCGCGGACGGCGGGTTCCGCCGAGGTGGAGGCGACGGCGAGTGTCCAGCCGGCGTCGTGCGCTTCCTGCACGATCCGCGCGATGCCGGGCCGCGCAGGCATGACGCCGCTCTCCACCAGGCCCTTGTACACCTCGGTTTTCCGCTGGTGCCAGGCGAGGACAGCGCGGTCTGCCGCGTCGGCGTCCTGAAGGCCCAGCGTTTCGGCGAGCGGCGGGGTGAGGATGCTGCGCATTCTTTCCTTGCCCCCGCCGATCTTCACTTTCTCGGCGTACTCATCCACCGACCACTGCACCGGAACGCCGAAGTCGGCGAAAGTCTGGTTGAAGGCCGGCAGGTGCCCGTATTGTTCGGTGTCGGCGAGCACGCCGTCGCAGTCGAAGATGAGGGCCGGCATGCTCAGCGGCCGCCCTTGCCCGCGCTGCCGAACTGTGTGCAGAGGTCCGTGACCATCGAGATGACGTCCCCCCGGGTGTGCTTGAAGAGCGAGGGCGGATCCCACTTGCGCTCCTGCTCGGCCTGCTTGAGGAAGCCCAGGCTGGACTGCATGTACGTCTCCTTGAGCGCCGTGGAGATGTTGACCTTCGCGCATCCCCGGGCAATGAGGTCCGCGAACTGCTCGGTGCTAAGCCCGCTGCCGCCGTGCAGGGCGACGGGGAGGCTGCGTGCCTCGACAATCTGCGTAACCCGGTCGGCGTCGAGCACCGGCGCCGCCTTGTAACTGCCGTGGGCATTGCCGATCGACGGGGCGAAGACATCAATCCCGGTGGCGTCAATGAAACCAAGTGCCACTTCCAGGCTCTGCTGCTTGGACACCTCATCGGACCCGTGGTCGTCCTCGACGCCGGTGATTGCCTCGATCTCGCCCTCAACCTGGGCTCCGTAGCTGCGGGCCTCGGCAACTACCTCGATGGTCTGGCGCTGGTTCTCCTCGACCGGGAGGCTGGAGGCATCAAAGAGCACCGAGTTCCAGCCTGCCTGAAGGCATTCGGTGACGACCTCGCGGTCCGGGCAGTGGTCCAGGTGCAGCGTCACCGGCACCTCGATGCCGC
>JAZQNT010000344.1:0-1959 GCA_045627505.1 Nocardioides sp. | reverse complement strand
GTATGAAGATTTGTCGCAGAATCATTTCCTTACATATATAGACAATTGTAGAGAGTATTGCAAGGAAACACTTCATCCAGATGATGCCCATTATGACCTTGATGAGATCCAAGCGTACAGAATTCCAGGCTCAAACTCGGGCTTCACTGTGGCCCTCCTTTTCCCTCATTCCATTCTAGAATTCTCAAGCAGTCCTCTCTCATTATATATATACAGTATATGTCGTATAACGGATATAAAATTTATATTGAATGTATTTGTGACATTGTCCTCAAGTTAATATCATATTCTGACAGTGTTATTGTGGGGGTGGGGGTAGATTCAATTTTCTCTGCGGAGTTGGACCTGAGGCAGTAGGTGTTATGAACTGATCAATGGGACTCGTCTGGTGATCTTCAAAAGTGGTCAATTGTGCCACTTCATCTTCATCAAATCCATAAATACTGTGCTGTGTGTCAGAAAAGTCATCTAATGGATTAAAATCATGATGATCGGCCTGTGGTAGATTCTGAGTGGTGGGTGGTGGCAATGGGGTAGGGATATATACATGGCTATTGATTGGAGATGGGCGTCGGCGTCGTCCGGTTCGTGCGTCGGGACCGCGAAGGGATCATTGTCGGGGTCGTCCGTCACCGGGTGCTCGGGGTCATCAACCTGCGGGCTCCCGGGCTCGTCGACCGGGTGCTCCGGGTCGTCGGACGGCTCGGGCTCCTCCTCCTCGGGGAGGGGACCACGCTCGGGTTCCTCTGCGACGTCGCGCGGAGCACCGGTGTCCCGGGGCCGGGCGACGTCCTGCTCACGGTTCTGCTCGGGGATCGCGTCGGGGCCCGCCGGCCCCTCGTCCGGCCGGCCCGACTCGCTCGTGGGATAACCAGCCACCGCGTCCGAGGGGTAGATCGGGTCGCCGGGGGTGCCGAAGGAGGCCACCTCCGAGATCTGGCCCTCCGACTGCTCAGTGGCGGACCCCTCCGACTGCTCGGCGGCGGGCCCCTGGGGGCCGTCGTCCTGCACGGGCTCCTGCACTCCGGCGCGGCGCTCCTTCCGGGGGTCGGCCTGCTCATCGATCCGCGGGTCGCCCTGGTTCGGGTTCTGGTCGCTGTGCGTCATTCTCACTCCTCGACGGTCACGTCGACACCGCTCGGTGCCTCGATGATCGGTACCCAGCGGGAGGCGGCACCATGTGCGCCGAGGGGGCCTTCGGGCCGGTTGCAGGCAGGCGGCGGACGCGGGCATGCGACGGAATTGCCAGCAGGGGAAATGCCAGAAGGCCGCCGGAGAACCGGCGGCCTTCTGGACCTGTGCTGTGGAGCTTAGGGGATTCGAACCCCTGACCTTCTCATTGCGAACGAGACGCGCTACCAACTGCGCCAAAGCCCCTCCGCGTCGAGCGACGCGGTGCACCTCGCGGTGCGTTCGAAAAGATACCACCACTGACCAGTGGCACCCAATCCAGGTGGGTTCAGGAACCCACCGCACGCGGCGCGGAAACCTCCGACGCGCGCTGCATCTCACGGCGCTCCGCCTCGGCGCGGCGAGCGATCTCGGCGTCCACCTCGGTGCGACCCGACGTCCACACTCCGGTGGAGTCCAGGTCGATGGTGGAGACGGCGCGCTGCTCGGCGGCCGGCTTGGTGACGTAGGTGGGGAGGGTGACCGGAACCATGTCCCAGCGCGACTCCTCGGCGTCGACGGCCTCCGCGGACTCGTCCAGGAGGTCGACGGTGATCGGGCTCAGCGTCACGATCGTCGGGTCGTCGTCCGCCGAGGAGCGGACCACCGGAGCGGCGGACCGCTCGCGCTTGACCATCTGTCGGCAGGCGACCAGCCAGGCCACCAGGACACCAGTCGGGGCACCGGTCCAACCGAACGAGAAGAGCCCGGCCAGGGCCAGGCCACCGACGAGCAGCAGCGCCAGCAGGATCACGCCGAGCACGGTGCGACGCCGACGGGCGGCACGGT
>JAZQNT010000343.1:0-2697 GCA_045627505.1 Nocardioides sp. | reverse complement strand
TTGTCCCTCTCTATTGTCTTCCTAAGCCCGCTTGGCCTCCGACTTCTTCTGCTGCCGTGTGGTGCTCCGGACGCCAGGGGCGCCGGTGCGGGCGGGCTCAGCGCTTGCCGATGATGCCGATCACCGGCGGAGTCTTCTGCTCGACGATCGAGACCCGGAACCCGCCGTCGGCCAGGGACTGGGAGGCCTTGCGCACGATGTTGGGCACCAGCTCGGGGCGGTTGGCCTCGAAGAACAGGTACACCGCGCCACCGGGCACGACGCGCTCGTGGAGCAGGGCGACCTCGTCCGCGCACTCGCGCACCCAGAAGAGGTTCACGTTGAAGGCGAAGACCTTGGTCAGACGCTTCACCGGCACCCGCAGGGTGGCCAGGTCGATCTGACGGACGGTGAGACGCCCGGCCTCGACGTACTGCGCGTTGCGGCGCTTGGTGCGGTCGACGCCGGACTCGGACCGGTCGATCGCGAAGAGTTTTCCGGTCTCCAGCTTCGAGCAGATGAGCTCGGCTCCGGCGCCGTCGCCGCATCCGATCTCGAGCACCTGGTCGTTGGGCTGGACGTCCATGAAGTCCACTGCCCAGCGAAGTCGGGCAGGAATTTGTTGCAGCGCCATGGGGTCTAGATTGCCATGCCCCTAGTGGTGGGTGATCCACCGCCACCGATCAATTTTCGGCAACGCTATGGTCAGACACCGTGAACAGCACTCAACAGCCCTTGCGCGTGGCAGTCCTCGGATCCCGGGGAAAGGTGGGTCAGGAGATCTGCAAGGCGGTCGAGGCCGCCCCTGACATGGTGCTTGTCGCCGGCGTCGACGCCGGTGATCCGATCGAGCGTCTCGTCGAGGCCGGCGCCCAGGCCGTGGTCGACTTCACCCATCCCGACGTGGTCATGCAGAACCTGGAGTTCTGCGTCCGCAACGGCATCCACGCCGTCGTGGGCACCACGGGCTTCGACGACGAGCGCCTGGCTCGGCTGGAGGAGTGGCTGGCCGGGTCCCCGCGAACCGGTGTCCTGATCGCCCCCAACTTCTCCATCGGGGCCATCCTGATGATGCGCTTCGCCGCCCAGGCTGCCCCGCTCTTCGAGTCGGTCGAGATCGTGGAGCTGCACCACCCGACCAAGGCCGACGCCCCCTCGGGGACCGCGGGTCGCACGGCGGAGCTGATCGCGGAGGCCCGTCGGGCTGCCGGTTCTCCGGCGATGCCCGACGCCACCTCGCAGGAGCTCGACGGGGCGCGCGGCGCGGACGTCGAGGGCGTCCGGGTCCACTCGGTGCGGGTGCGCGGTTTGGTGGCCCACCAGGAGGTCATCCTGGGCGGGCTCGGGGAGACCCTGACCATCCGCCACGACTCGCTGGACCGTGCTGGTTTCGGTCCGGGAGTCCTCGCCGGACTCCGTGCCATCGACGCCCACCCCGGCCTGACGGTCGGCCTGGAGCACTTCCTCGACCTCCCCTGAGCCGGACCCGGCGCCGGAGCGGACACCCGCCCGGCGCCGAAGCACGCGAGCCCCGGACACGCGTCCGGGGCTCGCCTCGTTCCCTGGCCCGTCCTTCGGCCACCCACGCTCCGTGAGTGGGGTCCGTGAACGGGGTCCGTGGACGGGGTCCGTGGACGGGGTCAGGGAAGACGCACGAGGGCCGTGACCACGGCCGCGCCGCAGACCACCACCAGGAAGGGCGCGCGCAGCACCAGGGCAAGGACGGCGAACGCGATCCCGGCCAGCCGTGCGTCGAGGGCCAGCGAACCGTCCCGGGCAAGCACCTGGGTGACCACCAGTGCGGCGAGCAGGGCCACCGGGATCAGTGCAGAGACGCGGCGGACGACGGGACGCTCCAGCAGGTGCCCGGGCAACGACATTCCGGCCCACTTCAGCAGGAAGCAGGCTGCACAGGCGGCCAGGAGAGCCGGCCACAGGTTGGTGTCAGTCATCGACCCGCGCTTCCTGACCTCTGGAATCCGGTGTGCCCTGCGAGGTTGCGGAGCCGCAGCCCGGGGCAGCCGGGGCGTGGGGGCCGAGCAGGCCCACGAGCAGTGCCACCGCGCCGGCCGCCATCACCGGTACCCCTGCGCCGGTGACCGGGACCAGGCAGAGCGCGACCACGGCGGCCGCCAGGGCCGTGCCCCGGTTGCGCGCCCCGGTCAGGCGCGGCCAGAGCAGGGCCAGGAAGGCCGCGCTCGCCGCCGCGTCGAGCCCGTAGCGTCGTGGGTCGCCGAGCGCGTCACCGGCCAGGGCGCCCACGAGCGTGGCGAGGTTCCACAGAACGAACACCGAGACCCCGGTGTGCCAGAAGGCGGTGCGGGTCTCGGCACGCGTGTCGCGAGCCGTTGCCATCGCGCTGGACTCGTCGATCACCAGGTGCGCCGCCAACGTCCTGTGGCCGCGGGGCAACTGCAGGCGTGGCCCGAGCGCCAGGCCGTAGAGGGCGTTGCGAGTCCCCAGCAGGCTGGCCGCGGCTGCCCCGGTCCAGGGGGAGGCGCCGCCGGCCACCACACCCACCAGCGCGAACTGGGAAGCACCGGTGAACATCAGCAGCGAGAGCACGCAGGTCTGCAGCGGGCTGAACCCCGAGGACACGGAGATGGCGCCGAACGAGAGACCGTTGACCCCGGACGCCCGTCAGGTGGCCGAGCAGATAGCACGTGTCATCCGCCAGAAGCAGGCCGACTATCGCTCGTGCGTCATAGCCTTTACCGG